>DCHU01000020.1 GCA_002314915.1 Caryophanales bacterium UBA1744 | reverse complement strand
CCACATTAGAGTTTAAAGTTGAAGGCGGAATGTAGTCTAATTAATCTTAAATAATATATGTGATTTGATATTGAAAGCACCCACTTAATAGGGGTGTGCAAAAAGAACCAAAGGTGTGCAAATCGCTCTAGCGGTGTGCAACCTTGTATTAAAATGGTTCATCTTTGCCAAACAAGATTCAATAGCGTTCCATGATGGAGCGCTTTTTTCATGCAAAAAGTAACTCCTCAATTAATTGAAAAATGCTAATCTTCCTATAGAATAGAGAAGAACATTTAGTTGAAGTGGTGACATATCAATTCACCTGAGATCTCATCAATTTCCCGAGGATTTTTAATACTATGGCCAAGCAATACGACGCATTAAACCAGCAAAAAGATAAATATGAGAAGATCATAAGCGAAAAAGACGCCCAGATTCTTGATCTTTCATCTAAAGTTGAAAGACTTGAGAAAGACCTCGCTGATTTAAGAAAGAAACTGTACGATGCTGGCGCAGGCAAAGGAGAAGTGCATCGTGTCCAGAAACAACTTAGAAGCGCAGAAAGAGATAAGCGTGAACTTGAGAACAAGATAAAGGACATGGATGGCAGCAAACTCATCTCATCTTTCTCGCCTGAAAGACAGGAACTTATTAAAAGAATCAAAGCGATTTCTTTCCCTAAAAACGGCATCTTCGATAGACTCGCTTTCAAATTCAAAGATGGTCTCGATAACGTCATCCAGATTGCTTATAAAATTAAAAACAATATGGTCGCGGATATGGACTATTTCACCTTCGTCTTTAGAGATGATATTGTTGGATTGCTCGAGAAGATGCTGCGCATTACCACAGCTAAGAGCGAGCCTAGTGCAACAAATTACCTATATAAGCTCTCGATCGGAGCATACGAACTACCAAGCGACTATTACAAAAGAAACCCTAAATTGAAGGACAAAGTGGTTCTTGAAAACATCCTTCATCTTCTCAATCTCGAATCAACCGGATATCACGGCACCAAGACAAAGCAGAAGAGGATGAAGAAAGATAAGGAGACAGGACTTGCAAAGAAACCTGATAACTTCTTAAACCTCGATAACGAAGCGCAGCTCGATGCCATCTTCACGATGCTTGAGTTTATGTATGATTTCTTCACCAACAAAGATAATGAGATGAATCTTTTAACTCTCTCGAGCAGTTGGTTCAAAACCATTAATTAAAAGGAGGAGTAACCGTGAATAGATTAATCGCCCATTGCGGTCTCGACTGCGAGACATGCGAAGCAAGAATTGCAACAGTCAACAATGATGACGCATTAAGAGAAAAAGTCGCCGACGATTGGAGCAAACTCAACGGAGTGGAAATCACCCCGGAGATGATTAACTGCGAAGGTTGTAGAATGGGTGGGAAAAAGACACCATTCTGCGATTCTTTATGCCCAATCAGGCAGTGTTGTCTCAAAAAAGGCTGCGAAACCTGCGGAGATTGCCCTGAACTGAAAGAGTGCAAGAAGATATTGATGATCATCGGCACGAATAAAGAAGCGAAAGAAAGATTGGAGAAAGGCATTAAATAATTGCCTTTTTTCTTTAGTAATTATTTATAATAAATGCAATTAAAAAAAGAGGGTCCAAAAATGAAGAAGAAAAACATTCATTCATACAAAAACAAATACCTGGCTTTCTGCATTGCCATATCCATTATTTGTCCTTTGGGAATACCTCTAATTCCAATTGGTTTCGTCATGTTCACGCCTATTTGGATCGCAGCGGCATCCATTGGAATCGCCCTTGCTGCATTCGGATTCTATGGCATCCCTCTATTCTGGGTTGCCTACAGCACCGCAAACAGAAGAACTAGAGTATATGATGCGATCAATACCGAATATCTCTACAACGTCATGGACATCTCAACCCAGACAACCGTTCAGCCTGTGACGGTCAGAAACGATATCACTTGGCTCATGAACAAGAAGTATTTGGTCGGATTCTTATTCGATGGTGCAAACCTGACCCTCAACGAGAACAAACAGTTGAAGAAGAAGGGCTTCGAGTTCAACGGAACCTGCCCTCACTGCGGAGGTACAAGAGCCGTCAAAAAAGACGATGGAATCTACTGCGCCTATTGCAACGCTCAACTGCATTTCGAAGAGTGATATGATGCCTCATTTCGTACCTGCACAGATGTTCCTTAATACCCGGAAACCCAGATGTGCTCAGCAAACGACTGAATGAGTTCTAATTATTGATAAGGACACTAGTGTCCTTTTCTTTTTCATCAAATAAAAGAATACAAAATAGAGACAAATGTTCATTTCAAGATTGTCGATACCTTTTATATAAGATTGTCTTCAACCATTCGTTTCACATTTCCTACCATTCGTTTCAACTTTGTTAACTCTCTTTTTCCTTATATATAGTGTGTTCAAATCATATTGCCCAACGGTGTGCAATCAAAACTTACACCAACACAAGGAGGATTTATATCCACATGGCAAAATCAAAAGCAGCCAAAAAGATCGCCTATGGTCTCATGCTTGCAGCAGGAGCACTCGTTTTAGGTGTCGCAACACAGGCACATGACCTTGTCGTTGCAGCAGCTTCTGGCTCATCAGCAAAGCAGAAGTATTACACAGACTACAACACACTTGATGATGCAGTCGCAGCAGCTGAAGTCCACGCTGAGAGAGAAGTCGCAGAAGGCGCATATCTGACGTCTCCGAGAAATACGGAGTTCACTTCATCAGCATGCTCGCCCCAACATCCAAAGAAAGAGTGGAGATGATATCTAAGCAAGCCAAAGGCTTCATCTATCTCGTCTCATCGCTGGGCGTTACAGGTATGAGAGACAACATTACAACGGACCTCAAAGGCATCGTTGAGATGATTAAGACATATACAGACACGCCTGTGTGTATCGGATTCGGTATCCACACAAAAGAACAGGTCACTGAATACTCAAGCTATGCTGATGGCGTAATCGTTGGATCGGCTATCGTAAATCGCGTTAAGCAATTTAAAGACCAAGCGAACGAAGAGATATATAACTTCTGTTCCGAAATGGTCAGCGGACTTAAGAAATAGTGATTAGACTCAGGAAACTGGGTCTTTTTTACTCATGAAAACGGTTACCGTCAATCTATCAAAAAATAAATATTGACCTCGAACGGTTTTTCTTCAAAATTTCAGCAAATAGACAAAGGCGTACTATTGAGAGGAGATTTTTTACTCATATGTACGAACTTATCGAACACGAAGACACAATTAACGAATTATTATCCCGATACGGAGTTAAATTCGGCATTTACAAAAACGGCACTTTTAACGAGCAACTTTTTCCTTTTGACGCGATTCCTAGAATCATTCCGAAGGAAGAGTTTGATTATCTGGAAAAAGGACTTGCTCAAAGAGTCAAAGCCTTAAACATGTTCTTAAAGGACATCTACACGGACTCTCGGATTGTTAAAGACGGAATCATTCCTGAAGACTTTGTCTTCTCTTCAAGCGGATTCCTCCCAGAATGCATGAACTTCACACCTATTAAAGGCATTTATGCCCATATTGCAGGCATTGATTTGGTTCGGGCTAAAGACAAGACATGGTATGTCCTTGAAGATAACTTGAGAATCCCGTCTGGCGCCTCATATCCAATCGTTGCTAGAGGACTGACTAGACAAGCGGCGCCTGACGTATTCAAAAAGAACAAAATCGTAGATAACAGAAACTATGCGAAACTCCTTAAATCAACGATGGATAATGTCAACACGGGCGGCATCAATGTCATCCTCACTCCAGGTAGATACAACGCTGCGTATTTTGAACATTCATTCTTAGCTGAAATCACCGGTTCCACTTTAGCGGTCCCTGGTGAACTAGTTGTTGAGAACTCATACCTATACTACAAGAACAAAGTCGGGGAGAAAGTAAAAGTAGGTGCTCTATATAGACGTATCTCCGATGACTATATCGATCCATTAACATTCGTTCCGGATTCATACATTGGAATCCCTCAGCTAATGAGCGTGTATCGCGTCCATCACGTTGGATTGGTAAATGCCCCGGGAAACGGTGTTGCAGATGACAAGGGCATTTATTATTTCGTCCCTAAGATGGTCGAGTATTATCTCCATGAAGAACCGATCTTGAAGAACGCACCAACTTATTTGCCGTTCTATGAAGAAGACCGCAAATACGTATTGGAAAACATCGCTAAACTCGTCATCAAAGACGTAAGTGAGGCCGGTGGATATGGCGTTGTTTTCGGCCGTGACATGGATGAGGAAGGACTTGCTAAATGGAGAAAAATTATTGAGACGGAACCTAGACGTTTCATCGCTCAGGAAGTAATTGACTTCATTGATTTAGACGTTCATGAGAAAGGTAGCATCGTCCAAAGAAAAGCGGACTTGCGAGCGTTTGTTCTCACGGGCGAGACCACAGAGGTCTGGGCATCTGGACTCACCAGATTCTCGAGAAATCCTAACTCATTCGTCGTCAACTCATCACAGGGAGGAGGTTTCAAAGACACATGGATATTATCACGCTAGAAAAAGCCAACCACTTATTTTGGCTAGGAAGATATACGGAAAGAGTCTTCCAATGTGTCATCTACTTCATGAAGTGTTATGACACAATGATTGACGTCAATGAAGAGGAATACATTGATTTCTGCGATAGATTAGATATTAAAAATATCTATTCAAACAGTGATGACTTCTCAGAGAAATACGTCTTTGATGAATCAAACTTCGACTCAATCATCTCAAACTTAAAGCGTGCCTATGATAACGCCGTTGTTCTAAGAGAAGAGATTACAGGTAACTCAATCGCCTATATTGAGATGTCTTTAAACATCTTGAAGAGAAAGACCAAACACTCAACGATTCTCAGCCTTCAGAAGGTCATCGATTATATCTATGCCTTCTTTGGTTCGATCGATGACACGGCCACTCAGAACAGCAAGAACATCATCAGGTGCGGCAAATGCGCAGAACGTCTTGATATGCATTCCCGTTTTGATGAGGATGACGCAAGAATCGAGAGAGATATCTCAAAACTCAAGAACAGCATAGACAAGGTCAATGCCACATATTCCATCAGTGGTCTATCCTTCCTCAAGTTCAATGAGAAGATGGACGCTTTAGATGAAATCGGCAAGCTTACGACGTTCTTTGATGAGGAGGAGTAAAATGAAACAGTTGATATTCGAATATAACATGAGACTCTCATTCTCCGATTTCGTTAGAGAGCAGCAGTTCCAGCTTCGTTGCCTCCCTCAAGAGACAAAGAACCAGCGAGTGGTGGACTATCAGTATGTCATTTATCCAATGGACGACTTCTCGACATTCTATGATGGTTTCGGAAACCTTACTTTAGTCGGTGAGGCAATCACCCCTCATAAGGAATTCAGATTCTCGGTCAAGGGCATCGTTGAGGCCAATAACAGCGGCAACGTCACAACCGAACCATGCCATCCTATCTTCAAATACCCAACAAAACTCACTGAATATTCAGATGAAATGGATTTTTTAATTCCAAAATCAGAAGAGTTCTTCGAAATGCTCCTAGAACTCAATCACAATATCTATGAGGCAATCACCTACAAGAAAGGTGCGACAAACTATTACACAACCGCAAAAGAAGTCATTGCTAAAAGGGAAGGCGTTTGCCAGGATTTCTCCCATCTGATGATCGCGGTCTTAAAGCATATGGGCTATCCAGCCAGATATGTAGCGGGTCTTCTCTTTGGAGAGGGCGAAACCCATGCTTGGATCGAGGTGTATTACAAAGACTCTTGGTTCTCCTTTGACCCAACAAACAACAAGAAGGTTGATGATAACTACATCGTCTTGTCTAAGGGAAGAGACTATAACGACACCATCATCGATAAAGGGATCTTCTACGGGAACGTCACTCAGAAACAGGAAGTTCACGTTTCAGTTAAGTAAAAGAAAAAACCCGGTAAACCGGGTCTTTTATCTTGTAACAATAAGTTTTCTGTTTTTAGGGTCGATCAGTCTGACCTTGATGTTTTCTATTGAACGAACGGTGACTGTGTCTCTATCGCAACGCACTCTGATTTTCGTAGTTGTATTGCGTCCATTTGGATTGTCCCAATCATCTTCAAAGTGCTCGTATTCAAATGATCCAAACTCTTCTGCATACACGTAATAGACCAATCCGTCTTCATCCATTGGGATGACCGACCCAGCCTTAACAAAGAATGGTGGCAGATCGTTGATTGTGGACTTAACAGTAATAGGCTGTCCTTGTTCATAACGTTTATCGCCGAGATACCATCCATAATCGTTATCAGGGAGCAAGATATTAACACTAGTTGCCCCTTTATCGAATGCTGGGCAAGCGATGATTGAATCACCGAAGAAGTAGTTGTCCGAATCAACATCGTAATCAGGCTGCTCCAAGAATATTGGATAGATGATTGGTTTAAAGTCCTGAACGCTACTCATGACTGTATCGTAAAGGTATGGGAGCAATCTCTTTCTAAGGTTGAATAAAGCCTTAACCTCAGTCATCAAATCCTCATATAGCCAAGGCATTGTTGGAATGTTATCCGGGTTCCAAGAGTGTAAGACAAATCGAGGCGTGAAGACTCCGTATTGAATCCAACGGATAAAGAGCTCTTTTTCCGGTCTAGGGCCCGCAAAACCGCCAATATCCTGGCCAAAGTTGAATAAACCTGACATAGACATGGTCATTGCGATGCGGTGATTGCCTCTGAAATCTTCAAAGGATGTATTGTTGTCACCGGTCCAAGTTGAAGCGATTCTCTGCATTCCTGCGATACCGCTTCTAGAGACAGATGCATGTCTCTTCTCAGGCGGCAATGCTTTGAGACTTGCTCTAGTCATTAAGTATGAGAAGAGAGGCCTAATAAGTTTGGCTTTAATTGGATGGCCGAATCCATCTGCATAAACTCCATCATCGTGGATGTCATATTCATTGTTGTCGTTCCAGATGTTCTCGTAACCTAAGTCAACTAGCTTCTCTTTTACACAGTCGGTCCAGAATTGGGCAGCCTCTTTATTTGTGAAGTCGAGATATGAACCCATACCTGACCAGAATGGGAATGTGGCAGGGGTGCCATCCTCGTAATGTAAGAACCATCCCTTTTCCGCAATCTTCTTATATAAGAAATGGTCTGTTAGGAATGCTGGCTTGATATTAGGCAAGAATTCGATTCCGTTTGTCCAGAAATAATCGGACAACGCTAAAGGATCAGGGATCTTATCGAGATTCCAGTTAAAGACATAACGCTTGTCGCCGATTTGGGTATAACCGCTGGATAAATAGAAGCCTCCACAGTCCAAATCGTATTTCTTGCATAGCTCAACGAACTTGCGTAACTGAGCGTCTGCATCTGGTGCGTCTGTGTATGTCATTGTGGAACCGCAGTACTTGAGCGCCCATTTAGGCTGAATGATGTTGCGTCCGCACATATAGGCGAATTCGTGAACCAACTCATGAACTTCTCCGAACATGACATAGAATACGAGAGCGTCCTCTTCGCATTTGAATGACTTATAAATTCCGTAATAGTTGTTTAATTCCTGTCCGAAATCAAAGTCACCATTAGAGTATGTATCGTAGTAAATAGCGTATGTTCCAACTTTATTTCTACAAATGTAGAAAGGAACTTGTTTATATAGTGGGTCTGATGAGTTTGCGTCATAACCCATGGAGTCGCTTGTCTCCATTCTGAAATGACGCTTATTCTTGTTGACCGAGCCTGATTTGTCACCTAATCCGAATATCTCTTCGTCATCGTAACGGGTTATCGCGTGATATGAGCCTGCGCCCAATTCGTTCTCGAAGTTGTAGGAGATGTATTCTCTATCTTCAAATAGCAACTGGCCGTTCTTGCGGTAGTGCATTCTGAAGTTGTGTAACTCGATTGAGATATCGACTCCTGAGACTCTGAAAGAATCAACGCCGTTGTTTGATGTGACATTTAATGGCGACGTCTCAAGTCCATCAAGTGAAAGCTTATCACGTCCACATTCAGGCATTTCTGAATCACCTGGACATATAGTGAAAGTAGGGAACATGTAGTTTCCCTTTTTGAACATCGCTACCCTGATGCCGTTTTTGAGACAATCAAGTCTAACGACGTTATTCTCACTTTGGTAAACCCTGTAAGATTCGCCGCTCTCTATAAGTTTGAAGTCGTGGTTGTATTTCATCTTATCTTTAATCCGTAGACAGTATTGTATATCAATCTGAGTTTTGGAGGCTTAACCATCTTGATTTCATCAGCAAATCCCAGTGATTTTTTCTTATTTATCTCCCAAATTGGCAGGTTTTTGCCATTTGGATCGCCTGATTTAGCGTAATTGCTGAAGTAGTCGATCATTATCTCTGACACTTCATAATCGCGTTCGGCGTATGGCCTCCAGCTTCTGTCTAACGTGCCGAAAGCATATCTTAAATCGCAGGAGTGGAATGCCTTGTTCTTGTCTCCAGGGGCATCGATATCAAAGAAGTATGTGTAAGCCTTGTTGTCTTTTGCGAACTTTATGCCGATCTTCATCATGAGGTATGCATACATATCATTGTTCGTATACCCAATCATGTAATCTACATTCAGAGGTTCTTTTATCAATTCATCAACCGGTTTAACAAGCATCCTTCCATCGATGACTGGCATTGTGTTGTATGTGTTATCTTTTCTCTCACCTTTGAGTTGCTCCCAAGCATCAAACAGCGACTTGTGGTCCAACGCCTTGAACTCATCGAGAGTCTTGCAACCGGAAATCTCTATTAATCTATCCCAGTAGTTGTTGGTGTCCGCTGCTAATCTTGGCAATGCAAACTTCGGGAACATTCCTCCACCAGACATCATGATGACCCTCTGGAACAATCCATTACATTCCTTGTTGAGGCATAAGTATTGAATGGATATAGCGCCAGCTGATTGACCCATTAAAGTGATGTTATCGGGATCGCCTCCATAGTCAGCGATATTCTCTTTAACCCACATGATTGCCTTCATCTGATCATCTAGTCCAAAGTTGCCATCAGAGCCATTGCGTTCCGCATTTTCTTTATTGGTGAAATAGCCAAAAACACCGACTCTATAGTTAATTGCAACCATAATAACCCCGCGTTTTGCGTATTTTTTGCCATCAATGTTACTTTCGCAGTTGCAGCAGGAGTCAAATCCTCCGCCATGAATGAACACGATGACAGGGTGTTTCTCTCCTTGTTCAGGGGCCCATATATTTAGGTTTAAACAGTCCTCGGAATATGTGTATGTATCATTCTCGCGGAACTCTTTCCAATAGAACTTTCTGGCCTTGTTCTCGTAGTGAGGATAGAACTGTCTCTTCTGAGGGCATGCGTCGCCGAAATGCGTTGCATCATACGTTCCCTCCCAAGGTTCAACGAGCTTTGCGTATTCAAAGCGAGCCGCTGTTGCGTACCTCACTCCGAGGAACTCGTAACATCCCTCTTTTTCGTTGCCTTGGATAGCGCCAAGTTTGGTGTGTAATATGACCATATTTAACAATCCTTAAGTTAGGAACATTATATTGCGTAACGATTGACATTGATAGATAATCAAACCAACAAATTCAACATAAAAGGACGATTTTTTATGGAAGAGAACATTTCGTCGCGAGAATCATATATCTCTCGCACCAGTGGCCTTAAGGCCAAAGATTATATTGGTTACGCTTTAGGAGACGCTGCAGGATGCATGGTCTTCTCACTTGTCACCAACTTATTGCAGAAGTTCTACACGGACATATTCCTCATCAACCCGATGTTCATCATGGTCATGTTCATCGTCGCTAGATTATGGGATGCCATCAACGACCCAATCATGGGCCGTATTTGCGACAAGATGAAGCCTAATAAGTCAGGTAAGTATAAGAGGTGGTTCTTATATATATCATTGCCTTTGGCAATATCCGCTATTTTGATGTTCGTTGATATTCCAGGAATCTCATATGCCGGCAAATATATATACGCAACAGCAACATACATTATCTTCGGCATGGCTTACACCGTACTTCAGATTCCATACGGCTCACTTGCATCGGTGGTCACGACCGACGACAAAGAAAGAAGCAAACTATCGACGTTCCGTTCAATTGGCGCGGCAGTTGGCTCCATCCCTGTATTGTTGATCACATCATTCGCTTACACGACTGCCTTAGATAATTATGGCAATCCGATTAAATACCCAAACGGCACAACGGTAAAAGACATGAACTATAAGATGGTTATCATTGGCGTAGTTATCATGGCTGCGGTATCCGCTCTCATGTTGCTTGCAACATATTTCCTTAATAAGGAAAGAGTGGTGTATCAGCCTGTTGAAAAAGAAAAAGGTTCGACCAAGAAAGCCATAAGAAACATCTTCAAAAACAAAGCGTTCATATCCCTTGCAATATGCGCAATGCTTCTCCTCGCAGGACAGATGTTCACCCAGTCCTATTACACATACTTGTTCAATGACTATTTCGGTGACAACTCCCTCAATATGCTTTCAATGGTGTGTACGTATTCTCCAATGATCATATTCATGTTCTTCATTCCAAAACTTGTTCGTAAGTTCGGAAAGAAGGAAATCTGCTCAATCGGTCTGATAATCGCTTCAGCTGCCAACCTTATCATGTTCTTCCTTGAAGGGATCGATGTTGGAATCCTCAAGTGGATATTCCTTGGATTATGTTTCGTCTCTGGATGTGGCTTAACCCTCTTCGTCATGCAGTTATGGAGTATGGCAACCGACGCAATCGATGATATCGAAATCAGGACCGGCAGCAGAGACGATGGAACCTCGTACTCATTCTTCAACTTCTTCAGAAAAATGGGACAGGTTATATCCGCAATCGCAGTCAATGGCGCTCTCCTTTTGATGAACTACGATGGAAATCCAGGCGCGGTTCAGAGTGATGAGAACCTCGTTAAGATGTATCGCTTAGCAACAATCATTCCGGCTGCAATGTTCGGCATAATGGCAGTGGTGCTCTTGCTCGTTTACCCATTAAGCAAGAAAACCGTCGCTGATAATCAGGTTAAAAAAGAAGCCCTTTTAGCCAAGAAATACGAGGATAATGAGATAGTTATCTCTGAATAATGAGGCGAGCCAATCAAGGCTCCCTTTTTATTTTGCTCATTTCCGATATAATTACATGGCTAATTCAATTAGGAGAACAACATGAGCAATATTATTGCTAATTACAAAGGACGTTCTATCGGTAAGGTCGAAGTCCCAGCAACAACAGAAGAAGAAATCAACAGAATGGTCTACACGATGCTTCGTGAAAGACCAGTCTTCAACGTCAAGGAAAGCGCAGCACAGGGTGGAGATGTCGCAAACATCAATTTCGAAGGATTCATCGATGATGTCGCATTCGAAGGCGGTAAGGGAGAAGACTATGACTTAGAGTTAGGCTCAGGTCAGTTCATCCCTGGATTCGAAGATCAGCTCATCGGCCATTCAGCTGGTGAAGACGTCGACGTCAAAGTCTCATTCCCAGAAGACTACGGCGCTCCAAACCTCGCAGGTAAACCAGCGGTCTTCAAGTGCCACATCAACGCGGTTAAGGAAAAGACAATCCCTGAGTTAACAGAAGAATTCTGCCAGGCAAACGGACTTGGCTCAGTTGAGCAGTTCAGAGCAAGAATCGCAGACACCGTCTATTCAGAAAAAGCCAACAAGCTCGGAAGCGAGTTCATGGATAAGCTCATCAACGAGATTATCAAAGAATCGCAGTTGGAAATCCCTGCTGAAGATATTGATGCCAGAGTCAAAGATTCGGTCGTCTTCTACTCGAGACAGATCGCGAACATGGGTATGACAATCGATGAGTATCTTGAGGCAAACCACATCAACAAGGAAGACTTCCACAATGGTGTTAGAGTAGAGGCTGAATTCTCAGTCAAAGTAGATGTAATCTACGCTCACGTAGCAGAACAGGAAGGTTTCTCGGTTTCAGACGAAGTCTTGGAAGCAGAGCTTAATGCAATCAAGGAATACTACAAACTCACAGACGAACAGTTTGAACAGTTTAAAACATCAAGAGCAGAAGAAGTCAGAAAAGACATGCTCAAGAACCAGATCACAACATTCTTATTCCAGAACAACAACTAATGAATTAAGGCGGCCCAAATGGTTGCCTTTTTCTATTGCCTGACATTACAATATTTCCTATGGAAAGCCAATTCTCGAGAACAGAACTTATTTACGGCAAAGACGCTATCGCGGATTTATCAACCAAAAAAGTGGCCGTTTTCGGCGTTGGAGGCGTTGGAGGCTACGTCTGTGAGGCGTTAGCAAGAACGGGCATCGGACGCTTTGTAATCGTCGATTTTGACACCGTTGCCATCTCCAACATTAACCGCCAGATAATCGCAACCCATGACACGATAGGAAAATACAAAGTCGATGTCATGAGAGATAGAATCATCTCCATCAACCCAAATGCAGAGGTGGAAGTTCGTAAGTGTTTCTTCCTCCCAGAGAATGAAAGTGAATTCGATTTCGCTCAATATGACTATGTCATAGACGCTGTAGATACAGTGTCCGCTAAGATAGCAATCGTTATGAAAGCCAATGAAGCGGGAGTCCCTGTAATCTCAAGTATGGGCGCTGGCAATAAAGTTGACCCAACCGGATTTAAAATCGCCGATATCTATAAGACGGATACATGCCCACTAGCGAGGGTGATGAGACGAGAGATGAAGAAGAGAAACGTCAAACATCTCAAAGTCGTATTCTCAAAAGAACAGCCTATTGTCCCATTAAGTGATAAGCCAAATGAACCTAGGAAAAAGGTTACTCCTGGCTCTACGGCATTCGCGCCAAGCGTTGCGGGATTGCTTATTGCAAGTGAGGTTATCAAAGACCTGACAAACTTCGATCACGAGTCAAGAGAGTAGGGATTTGCAAGAAAAAAGGCCTGATTTGGCCTTTTTATCTTCCTTTTGGACCCTTATTGACGTTTCCTTTACCGTTGTTTGACTTGTTGTCTTTACCGTTATTGGTTTTGTCGTCTTTCTTGTTCCCCTTGCCATTATCCTGACCTTTGTGTTTACCGTTATCGGATTTCTTGTTCTCATCGCAGAAGGCTGGATTGTGGTGGTGATGATGGTCGTGATGGTGTTTATGCGGACAGCAGCAGTGTTCTTCTTCCTCTGGCTCAACCGGGATTTCCTCAAACACGGCAGTGATTGTCACGTCTTCCGTTATTGGAGCATTGAAATCAAATGCTGATTCACCGTTATACCACCCAACAAAGTTATATCCATCTTTAACTGGTTCTTCAGGCTGTTCGATTGTCTCGCCATAGTTAACGACAACTGGATCTAATTCAACGCCTTCGAACGTAACTGTGTATGTGTTAATTTCATACTTGGCATAAGCAAGTCTTGATGCGCCATATGTGTATGTTGATTCAGGCGTTAACTCAACGCCGTCGATTGTCCATGCGATGCCTGTATAGCCTTCTTTTGCTGGAAGTTCAGGAAGTTCTCCGATTGTTGCGCCTGCAGTCAAAATCTTGGAGGCAAGAATGACGTTAACGTCATCAAGCAATACAGAATTGCCTTCTTCGATTACGACATCGACAATCGCGTCTTCATCGGTTGCAGAAACGAAGAAGCGATAGGTGTATTCACTCCAGTCTTCAGTGGTGACTGTTGTAATTGCTGAACCCTTATATGAAAGTGTAGCGTTACCTTTGGCTTTGAAGTTTATGTTGTAATACCTAGAACCCGTTAGAGCCTCTTCTGATACGACGATTGAGGTGTTCTCGCTCGCATTCAAAATATCTCCGTCTTCGAGAATGAGATTTGAATTGACTTCATTCTCGAGGATATCGCCTTCTCCCTTTAATCCGTCAAAGACGATCAAATAGGATGGAACAAACCAAGCGACGGTCTTGTTGATGCCGCGAAGTGCGGCGAATGCCATGACTGGCAATGATAAAGCTAAAAGTGTTTTCGTTACGTTTTTCATATGTGTTGAAAATATTGTAGCGCACATATACGCGCATTTAAATAAAAGAAAAACCCAAAATGGGTTTTATCTTAGTTGTTTTTGAGGAAATTCAAGGTGCAAACGGCGTTTTCAGAGGCTTTTACCTTGGTTTCTGCGGAGATAATAACTCCATTCTCATCGATGACATAGGTGGTTCTAACAACGCCGAATGTTTTCTTTCCGTACATCACTTTCTCCTGCCATACGCCGTAAGTGTTAATTTCATCTTTATTAACGTCTGACAAAAGGATAAAAGGGAAGTCGTATTTCTCGATGAATTTAGCGTGGCTTGAAGGACTGTCTTTCGATATTCCGATTATGATTGCGTTCAGGCTCTTGAACTCGTCATTCAATTCCTTGAACTGGAGTCCTTGCGTTGTGCATCCGCCCGTATTGTCTTTTGGATAGAAGTAGAGGACGACTTTCTTTCCTCTAAATTCGCTTAATGAATGGTTGACCCCATCCTTATCTGGAAGCGTGAAATCTGGTGCAACAGTATTAATACTCAACATGATTGTCTCTCCTTATAAATACATAGTTTGTAGGGGTGGATGATTCCTCATCGTATTTAAAGCCCATCTCATCCCAATTTTTGATTCCTTGGACATCGCTTATCTCGTGCAAGGCCATATACCTTACCAGAGACCCTCTAGCCATCTTGCAATAAACGCCTTTCTCGACGAGTTTACCTTTGTCCAAATCATAGAATTTCACATCGATGAATCTATGCTCTTTTTTGAGGTTTTGCCTTATGAGTGAACCATACTCTTCTGAGCATAGATTCAAGACGGTATCCTCATCCTTAAAAAGCTCATCGTAAACCATCTCTCCCCAGAAGCAATAAAGGCTCTTGGTTTCATTGATATTGAGCTTATGCGCCATTTCTAATCTATACTTCGAAATACCGTCTAAAGGTCTCAAAATCCCGTAAAAACCGCTCAAAATCCTCAAATATCTCCCCAAATACGCGATATTTTGCTCATTCATCTTATATGGTGACATGTATGTAAACTGTATTCCATCATACATAAACAAGGCTGGAGTTAGTCTGTTTTCAAATGACATTTCCTCGATAAAAGACATACCTTCTTTAACGATTTTATCGCTTGCTTTATATAGGGTTTTCAACTCATCAAACGACATGTTTTTCATCGTTTCATGAATGGTTTTCGACTGTTCTAAAAACACAGGAAGTGACTTGTATTCTTTTCCTAGATCCATCTTCATTTGCTTTGTTGGTGAGATGATGATTTTCATGCTCAATATGATAACTCAAAACAAAAGAAAAATCCCTCTGAACGCTCAGCGGGATTAATCACTTTCAATCAATTTGACATCAGCCTCACTCAACGGTTTTTTAATGGCCTCGAGATTTGACTTCATTCTTTCGGGAGATATCGTTCCGATGACAGGGAACATGTTTATTCCTTTTGATACCAGGTATCTCAACGATATGTCCGCAACAGTTGAGTTGTTTTTTCTTGCTACCGACTCGATTTTGCTGAGCACCTTTAGGTTTTCTTTAGAGAAGTATGCCCTCTTTGATGCTGAATCGATTTCATTCCAGGTAGAGGAATAATCCGATCTGACCTTCCCTGTTAAGAATCCTCTTGCAAGAGGTGAATACGCCATAAATGGCGTTTGATGTCTTTGGTAATATGCTATTTCTCTTTCGTCTCTAGAGATGGACACGCATCCATCGCCTCCGCCCCAAGGGTCTTTAACCCATTTGATCGCGGTCATGTTGTTTGAAACCATCGCGATTGGAGCCCAGCCGTTCTCTTTGCAAATCTCATTGGCGAGTCGCACTCTGTCTCTAGTCCAGTTTGAGACTCCATAAGATTTGATTTTTCCTGCGGCGACATACTCATTCACGATACTGAGCATTTCCTTCAAGTCACAGTTCTTGTCGTCCCTGTGGAATAAGTAGCAGTCTATGTATGTATCCAAAGCCTTAAGAGACTTTTCGATATCGTGTCTCAATGCCTTAGGATTCATGCGAGAGAATGGTAGTGGCAGGCAACCTTTTGTATAAACAAACACCTTGTCTCTGTTGTTTCTTAGCTTAATCCATCTGCCCAACACTTCTTCAGAATGCTCATAACCTCTTGCTGTATCGAAAAGATTGATGCCGAGTTTGAACATCTCATCCAAAAGAACCGTACAATCTAGGCCGTGCTTAAAAGGCTTTGAATCGCAGCCTAAAGCGATAGGGGAAACTTGTAAACCTAGGATTTGCTTTTCCATCTGAAACTATTGTAAATGCTTTCAACAAAAAATAAATGCATTTTCTTAACCATTTTCTCAAAACGGAACTATAGTAATGGGCTCTTTAATAGAGCAGGAGGTCAGAAAATGATTAAGCTATTAATTGAGATGACCGAATATGTCATCCGCGGAATGAAGGCTTGCGAGCTCGCAAACAGAACCAAATAACCAATGCCTCACAAGTGACGAAAATGCCCTTAAACAGGATGAAATCGTCGTAATTGGCAAGGATTTAAGGGAGATTGAGAAGGATTCTAACTACGCAAAAGTCGCTATCGTATTAGTTGATGATTCTAAGATGGGGTAAGGCAATGCCTTATTCCAATCCATAAGAAAGATTGACTACACCCGATATCACGTAAGCCCTAAAGGAATGATGGTTAGAATCTCTAGTATGAATTCCAAGGAAACACTAGCGGTATCAAAAGCATCCATAAAAGAAGGGGTGGGCTTTGAGAAACTAGGAAACCTCTATATCAACTCATACAAGAAGCACCCTGCCGTCAAAGCGGTCAAACTAATCTACATCACCGACCCTGAGTTCAATTATCAGGAACTTCAGAAGGCGTTGACCAAAGGTGAGAACATCACCAAGTCATTAGATCATCTTGTGAACAAAGTGAAGATGGATTGCCATTCGTGCGCCATCCAAGCGGTATGCAACGAGGTAGAGGAACTCACCAAGAAAGACTTTCAAAAAGAATAGCGTCCCCGGAAAGTGTGGACGCTTTTTTAAAAAATATTCTCCCTTTTTGTCTCTATTAGTTATCTATATGCAGTAACTATATTACTTTGTAATAGAGACAATATTGTAAACGCATTTTTTGACCTATTGAAATCATAAAAATAGGTATGTAAGATAGGCGCTGCAGATGGCCAAGACGAGAGAAGTTGACAAACATATAATCAAAGCGTTGAACGAAATCACCACGCCTATCGTGATACGCGATAACGTCCGTGTTATATTCGCTGACAAGGGTAGATACCAATCGAGATTTGAGCACATCGCAGATAAAAAGCACCATCTTAAAGTTTCTGATATAGAACTAGTGGTTCCAATTCTAAAAAAACCTTTGGCTTATAACGAATCGAACAAAAAAGATTGTTCGAAATGCTATTACGGAAAACGAAAGGGCAACCCTAAGACAAAGTATTTGAAGATAGTTGTGGACTTTAGAGAAGTCAGACTGGGCAGGATTGTAACGATATATCCTGTGAAAAGGTTGGATGCTTGAAAACGACGATATAGAGTGTCATAATTCAGTTGTCAAAGGTGGAGAATGAGCCAGCGACCACGGCGGATCCTTCGGGTTCGGACATTGCGATCTAGGGAGTAGCTCACCTAGTTGATAACTTGAAAGAAAATAGCGGGTTCGCCCGCTTTTTTCTTTACGCCCAATATATGTGCATACGCAAAAATAAAAAGTGAATATGTTAAATAATACTTGCCTTATTTCTCGTTCCTATTTAAATGTTCACATTAATATCGTGCACAAAGGGCCTAAGGACATGAACATTATTACGTCACTTATGGCATTACGGATTGTGGCAGTTGTCTAACGCTCCGATTCTCCTTTGGGAAAGGAAAGAAAAATGAAAAAGAAAAACGCAATGAAACTCGCTTTTGCTGCTTGCTCAGCATTAGCACTCACCGGAGGACTCGCATCTTGCGGATCAGCCAGCAAAGATGACAACTTCAACGTTGGTGTCGTCCAGTTGGTCCAGCACGTCGCTTTAGACGCCGCAACCAAAGGCTTTAAGGACGCTCTTCAGGAAGCGATGGACAAGGCTGGCAAGATGGTCACATTCGACGTCAAAGTCGCTGATGGAACGGCTCCAACATGCAAGAGTATCTCAGAGGCTTTTGTTGCAAACAAAGTCGACTTAATCATGGCTAATGCAACCGCTGCATTGCAGGCTGCATATGGCTCAACAGCTACAATTCCAGTTTTAGGAACATCAATCACTGACTATGCAACAGCATTGGGCATCAAGTCCGGATGGACAGGTGTTAGTGGAACCAACGTTTCAGGAACTACAGACCTTGCTCCAATCGATCAGCAGGCTGCTGAAATGGTCAAACTCCTCAAACTTACATCTGAGGATACAGTTGCTCTCTTATACTGCTCAGCTGAAGCTAACTCCTTATACCAGGTCAATGAAATGGCTAAGTGTTTAACAGAAGCAGGAGTCAAGAGTGAGAAGAAGGCATTCACAGACTCAAATGACATCACCGCAGTCTGTAACGCTATCGCTTCATCTGGCGCTAAGGCTGTCTACATCCCAACAGACAACACTGCGGCTTCATCAACCACAACAATCAACAACGTTTTCTATAACGCAAACATCCCTGTCTATACAGGTGAAGAAGGAATCTGCAAAGGCTGTGGATTCGCAACCCTCTCAATCTCCTACGAATCACTTGGAAGAAAGACTGGCGAAATGGCTGCAAAGATTCTCCTCGAGAAGGCAGATGTCTCAAAGATGGCAGTCCAGTCAGCAGACTCAGTCACAAAAGAATACGTCAAAGAATACTGCGATAAATTCGGAGTCACAGTCACATCTGATTACGTCGAAATCCCACATGAATAGTCGTTATGGTTCTTGCTAGTTCATTTATAGGTTATCTATCATCGTTCGCATCTAGCTTGCCATCCGTCGTTGAGCAGGGATTCATCTGGGGCATCATGGCCATCGGATTATACCTCTCATACAAGATTCTTGATTTCGCTGATTTGACAGTTGATGGTTCTTTCGCCCTTGGAGGAATCACTTTGGCGGTCTTGATGAAAGCAGGAGTTCCTGTAGGCGTTGCGATGCTTGTTGCTTTCGGCGCAGGCTTACTGGCTGGTTTAGTTACGGGCTTACTGCACACATTTTTAGGAATTCCAGCCATTTTGGCGGGTATTTTGACCCAAATTGCCTTATGGTCCGTCAATCTTCTTGTCTCCAAAGGATTAGCGAATGTTGGAATCGATATAAGAAATCAGTTCGTTCTTGTTCGTTCCCTAACGGATATGCAAAAGCTGTATTCAATTTTGTTCCTGATCGGTTTCATCGCCGCGATAATCGGTCTCCTGTATTGGTTCTTTGGAACCGAAATGGGTTCCGCTATCAGAGCAACCGGTTCAAACGAAACAATGGCTAGAGCAAACGGAATCAACACCACTTGGATGAAGATAATCGCATTATCCATCTCAAATGGTCTTGTCGCTCTATCCGGTTCTTTAAGTGCTCAATTCCAGGGCAGTGGCGACATCAACATGGGTAAAGGCGCAATCGTTATCGGCTTAGCGGCCATTGTCATCGGTCTTGCGATATTCAAGAAGGCGAAGAAGAACTTTGCCCTTCATCTCGTAGCCTGTGTTGTCGGCGCGACTATCTATTACTTTGTCTATCAGCTTGTCCTCTCCCTCAACATCTCAACCAACCTCTTCAAGCTCCTTTCGGCAGCGGTTGTTGCGGTGTTCCTCGGAGTCCCTTATTTACGTAAAAAGATCAACTTTGGAAAGTGGGGGAAGAAAAATGCTTAATATCGAGAATGTATCAATCACCTTCAAAAAAGGCACACTTGATGAGAAAAAAGCACTGCAAAACGTGTCTTTAACGCTTGAAGATGGCGATTTTGTCACTGTTATCGGTGGTAATGGCGCGGGAAAATCGACGTTGTTAAACATCATCGCCGGAACTCTTAAGCCTGATGAAGGAAGCGTCTCTATAGACGGCAAGGATATCACAAATATACCTGATTATAAGCGTGCTTCACTCTTGGGACGAGTATTCCAAGACCCGCGTCAGGGAACGGCAGCAGACATGCAAATCGATGAGAATCTTGCTCTAGCAAAAAGAAGAGGTAAGATGCATGGTCTTGCGTGGGGAATAACCAAGGCGGAAAGACTTAAGTATTCGGAAATGCTTAAAGAATTTGATCTTGGACTTGAGAACCGATTGACCGCTAATGTTGGAACATTGTCAGGAGGACAGCGTCAGGCAGTAACTCTATTAATGGCCACGATGAATTCACCTAAAGTGTTACTTCTTGATGAACATACTGCGGCCCTTGATCCAAAAACGGCATCAAAGGTTCTAAGCTTAACTGACAAAATCGTTAAGGAAGGCAATCTCACCACTCTCATGATTACTCACAACATGAACGATGCAATCCGTTATGGAAATAGACTGATTATGATGAGCGATGGAAAGATAATCTTCGACATTAAAGGTGATGAGAAGATGAAACTCACAGTCGGAGATCTCCTCAAGAAATTTGAGGAATCCGGCGCTGAAGCAACCGACAAGATGATTCTCTCAGATTAAAAAAAGCGGGTTCGCCCGCTTTTTCTTTTATCTATTATAGATAAATGAAGTAATCTTTTCTGGTGTTTCGACACAACCGTGGGAGAACCAATAATCAACCGTGAGGATTAAGCTCTCGGTAAGTCTGGTAACCTGTAATTCCTCTGGGATGCCATTCCAGTTAATCATGCCTGATTTCACGATTCTCTCAGAGATTGGTTTGATATGGTCCCTTAAGTCCTGATAGAACTGGTGTTTGCACTCACAAGAGATGATTGTTGTTATCAGCTCTTTTTCGTCATGTAAGTGGTAGAGGATATGAGTAATAAGATGCGAGTAATCAAAGATGTCCGTTTTAGAGAAGTCATGCGTTTCCTCTTCTTGTAGAGAATGGGAGAAAACGTGCTCAAATATGTGATTGGAGATAGAGGACAAAACCTCCTCTTTGGATCTGAAATGAGCATAGAAGGTGGAACGAGATACGCCTGATGCCTGAAGGATGTCTTCGATTGTCATGTCGGTGAAAGAAACGGTATGCAACGCTTTTGCAAACCCGTCATAAACCGATTGTCTAGTCTTTAATATTCTCTTATCCATATAATCAAACCTCGTGTTCGATAACTTTACAAATATTCTACAGCGTGTTCGACAAAAAATAAATGTTATCGAACAAAAACCCAAAAAAGTTGCGATAACTTTATTGATATGCTAATTTTGTACCTATGGTACTTTCCAGAACTCCATTGCGCACAAATTACATTAGAAAGACAAATGCGAAAGTTTTGTTCCTTTGTGTTTCTACAGCGGTTCTGCTTATTTGTATTTTCTTCAGCGTTTTTATCGGTTCGAGCAGCATGACATTCGCCGATACATGGCACGCTCTATTCATGAATAGTTCCAACGCCTACAACAGAATCGTCTGGAACATTAGAATTCCTAGAATCATCGCTGCAGTCATTGCGGGTGCAGGACTATCCGTTGCCGGTCTCATCATGCAATCGACTTTAGGCAACTCTATGGCATCGCCTTCAACCTTAGGCGTATCCAATGCAGCTGTGTTCGGTGCCAACTTATCTATCATCGCTTTCGCTGGAGGTTTCCTTTCAACCGGAAACAATGTGAATAATTACACATCGAGCGCAAACCCATTCGCTACATCAGTTATGGCGTTCATCTTTGCGACGTTATCTATTTTATTAATATTAGGACTTTGTTCTTTTAACTCGTTTACACCAAATTCAGTCGTTTTGGCAGGTATCGCAATAGGCTCTATCTGGACGGCGGCAACAACCATCCTTCAGTTCTTTGCGACCGATGTCGGACTCTCAGCTGCGGTTATTTGGAACTTTGGCGACTTGGGTAGAGCAACCTATAAAACCGACCTTATCATGGCTATAGTGGTGGTTCTCGGTTCAATCTTCTTTGGGCTTATGTCTTGGAGATATAACGCTATGCTTTCAGGCGAAAATAGCGCAAAAACCATGGGAATTAACGTAAAAGCCCTGCGTTTTGTCTCTCTTTTAGTCGCTTCAGTCATCACAGCAGTATGCGTCTCATTCCTTGGAGTCATTGGATTTATCGGCATTATCTGCCCGCATATCATGAAGAGAATCCTGGGTCAGGATCACAGATTCCTTATCCCTGCATCAATCATTTCGGGTTCTTTACTTTTAACGCTTTCGGATATGTTATCTAGAACTCTTGGAAGCGGATCTGCGTTACCGGTCGGTGCAATAACAACAATGCTAGGCGCCCCATTCTTCCTTTATATGATATTCACGCATAGGGAGGACTCAAGATGCTAAAGATTGAAAACCTCTCATTCAGATACAAAAAGAAATCCAATCTCATTTTAGATAATGTCTCTCTCGAACTTGATAAAGGTCAGATCGGTATCGTCTTAGGAAAGAACGGTTCCGGTAAAAGCACCCTCTTCAAGAACATTCTTGGAATCCTTAAGCCAGAACAAGGAACCATCACTTTAGATGGGGAAAACCTCTTCACCATGAACAGAAGGCTTAGGGCAACTAAGATTGCATATGTTCCACAAGACATTACATTCGGTTCATTAACGGTCTACGACTCAATTCTTATCGGAAGAGTATCGAGATTCGGAATAGCATCCACCGAAAAGGATAAGGACGTAGTTGACTCAATAATTGAAGAGATGGGGCTTGAGGCAAACGCATTCAGAAACGTCAACGAGTTATCCGGTGGAGAAAGACAAAAGGTTGCCATAGCTAGAGCCTTGGCCCAAGAACCTGAATTACTGGTATTCGATGAGCCAACAGGAAATCTTGATATCGGTAACGAGCAATTGATACTTAAAGAGGCAAAAAGACTCGCAAAAGAGAAAGGAATCACGATTATCGTCGCGATTCATGACATAAATACGGCCTTAACGTTCGGAGATAAGTTCTTCTTACTGAAGAAAGGCCAAATGGTCAATCAGGGTGGACCAGAAGTAATAACCCCTGAACACATTAGCTGCATCTTTGATGTTAACGTCAAAGTGGAGAACATAAACGGACGTCAAATCGTCTTATTGGAGGATGACAATGAAAACTAATAGAGTATTAGCCTTAATCTTAGGCACATTGGCTATCGCATCATGCGGTGGCGGAAACCAATCATCAAAGCCTGAAGATGTTTTAAAGAAGGTCGAAGTGACTGATATGGTCGGAAGAACATTTGAGGTTAACCAAGGCTCATACAACAAAGTGGTTTGCATCGGTGCAGGCGCATTACGCTTATACACATATGTCGGAGACGTTAACAAACTCGCGGGAGTAGAGGATATCGACAACAAGAGTGCCGCAAACACCAATAGACCAAAGATGTTCGACGGCGTTGCTAGACCTTATTACATCGCTAACAAGGATTTCTTTGAAACTCTCCCTTCATGTGGTGTTGGTGGTCCACAGGCTCAGACAGCAGAAGCTGAAAAGATCCTCTCGTGCAACCCAGATATCATCATCTCTGAATACGAAGATGCCGATAAAGCAAATGCTTTAGCGGAACAAGTTGGTGTTCCTGTTGTGACGTTGTCGATTGGCTCAAAAGGCGTATTCGACGATAAAGTCGCCCAATCAATCAATTTGCTAGGTAAGATTTTTGAAAGAGAAACTAGAAGTGAATCCCTAAACGCATATATCCAAAGTGAAACTGAAGCAATTCGCGAGAGAACCAAAGACGTTGCAGAAGCTGACAAGAGGCTCACGTATATCTGTGGACTTGGAAACTGGGGCACAACAAACCACTTGATGACATCATCTAATTTCTATCCTTTAACAGTCGCTAACATCAAGAATGTCGCATCTGACCTTGGAGTTCAGGGAGTCGGTTCAATCGAAAAAGAGAAATTCGTCGAGCTTGGCGAGAAGATGGATGTCATGATCATGGATTCCGCCGCCATCAAGAATATCAAGACCGATGAAGATAAAGCTTTAATCAAAGAAACAAAAGCGTGGAAAACCGGTGAGGTATACCTCCAGATGGCTTATAACGCATATTACACAAATATTGAATTATCTTTAGCGAACACCTGGTTCTCAGCTAAAGCAGTCTATCCATCCCTCTTTGAAGATATCGATATGAACGCAAAACTCGATGAAATCACGACAAAATTCAATGGAAAAGCACTCTCAAGAGAGATTAATGCATATCCAAATTCGTTCGGTGGATATCAGAAAATTGATACCGCTACATTTTTAGCCTAGTCATTTTATGGATAATAGAGTCGAGACATTCTTTGATGGCCTAGCCTATACATGGGACAAAAGTGAAACTTGTCCAAGAGAGTTTAAACTCTCTCTTTTGAACGAACTTGGAATCGCTAAAGGCGATAAGGTCTTGGATTTAGCGTGCGGCACAGGTGTTGTAACTGGTCTAATCCACGAACTATCGGATACCGAAGTTGTTGGAGTCGACATCTCTAACAATATGATCGAAGTCGCAAAAGAAAAATATAAGGATGAGGAGTGGGCGACATTTGTCCATGCCGATTTCCTTAATTGGAACGCTAATAGAACGTTTGATGATGTAGTTATTTACAACGCATATCCGCATTTTCTTGAGCCTATAGTCTTATCCAAGAAACTTGCATCAGTCCTCAACAAGGGAGGAAGGGTTGCAATTCTCCATTCTCTTTCAAGAAAAGATTTGAATTCTCATCATTCAGGCCGTGCCACATCGGTCTCAAGAAACCTTATGGAGCTTTCTAGAGAAGTGGATTTCTTCAAGAATGAGTTTAATGTGATAACCTTAAAGGAAGATGACAAATCTATAGTGATTATTCTTCAAAAGAGATAGCATTTATCATTGCATTTGCCTATCGAAATAAAGATAGAATAATGATAGAATAAATGCACTAGAAAAGGAGAAATGTTATGATTATACTTCCTTCGACATTGTTGAGAAATAACTATAACGACATATCGGATAAAGCAAAAACAACTGGCGAACCTATTTATATCACAAGAAACGGAGAGGGTGATCTTGTGGTAATGGACATCGAGGCTTTTGAAAAAAGGGAAAAACTTTTGAAAGTCAGAGAGGATTTGATCAGGATTCAAGAAGAGAGGATTTTGGGTGTTAAGGGGTACTCCATTGAAGAAGCAAGAGAATCTATAACCAAGCTTCTAAAAGACCTCAAGTGACTTACCTTTAAAGTTTGCTCTTGCTTCAAACGAGTATTGTTTGCCTCCTGATTTTGGGAAAATGGTTATTGATAATCGCTACATTGTTTTGTACAAGATCGATGGATGCTCAGTGTTCGTCGATTATGTATTAGATATCAGAACCGATATTGGAAAGTTGTTTAAATGAAGAAATCGGCCATAGTGGCCTTTTTCTTTAATAAAAAAACCGGAAGTTTCCCTCCGGTTTAGTTGTCTATTTGGCTTAATCCTTTCTTGACTTCAGGAAGAGAAGAACGCCGAATCCCACGATAGCTAACGCTATTGCGCTATCTGCCGCAATAAGGATGTTTGCCCACATTGGAGCTTTGTAGCCAACGACTTTTCCGTTCATTGCGTTTGAATTTGCAAGTGCGTAAGCGATGTTTTTGGCACACTGTCTTAAGACAATGATATCGCCGACATCACTATCATCGACCCAGTTAACTGGTGTGTTGGCTAAGTTAAGGTCGCCACCTGCATAAGCCATCTGGCGTGTGAACATGTACTCTGGGTGAGTGTTGAAGTCACAGATGACCATGCCCTTGAATCCCCATTCATCTCTTAAGATTTCGGTGATGAGTCGATAGTCTCCGCCTGTCCACTTGAGACCGATGCGGTTGAATGATGACATGATGCCTCTGGTCTTACCTTCTTTGACCGCGATTTCGAATGGTTTTAAGTAGATTTCACGCAGTGCCTGCTCGGTTAACCATGAACAATCGCCAAATCTAGCGCGGTGTGTTTCCTGATCGTTTACTGCGAAGTGCTTAACCTGGCAGATTACGCCTAACTCCTGAGCGCCTTGTACTTCAGCTGCGGCGAGTTTGCCAGAGAGAAGTGGGTCTTCTGAGAAATACTCAGCGTTACGTCCGCCGAATGGTGAACGGTGAATGTTAACGCCTGGAGCATAGATTGAAGAATATGGCTGCCCTGAATCGCTGTTGCCCCATACGCCTTCCTCGCCGAGCGTGTTACCTAACTCTTTGATGAGTGGAGCGTTGAATGTGGAAGCCATAACTGGCTCAGAGCAGTAGTGGCATGTGCCTTTAACTGCATTTGGGTTTAAGAAGTAAGTGAATCCGGAAGGGCCATCACCATGCTGGGTAGCAGGGAGACCTAGTGATGAAACGTCAAGAGTCTGATAGTCGCCGTGGTTTACGAACTGCTCAAGTTCTTTAATAGAACCCTGATCCAACAACTTATCCCATCTCTCATCGTCATAAGAAACGATTGGTTCGTATGTTGTTGAAGGAGTGTTATCCGGTAAGAAGTCTCTGATTGTTAAGCCATTCTTAACCTCTGAGTCAGGTAAATCATATTCACCGAAATCGGTTGGGTTGTTAGGTTCATCGTCTGAGAATTCTATCTGGAATGCCTTGCTCATCTTTCTCTCTTCAGCGGATGGGACGTCTGGCCAAGTTGAATCCCATGCGTCTCTAGAGAGTGTGGTAGAGAGCTGATAGTCTGAATCGGTTATGCCGTCTCTATCTGTATATCTGTTCTCGACAGTATTCTTTGTCACTGGATCTTCATCGTAAGTGATGTCGCTAGAAAGAGACACGTTGAGGCTTTCTACGACTTCATGCGAGTTCTTGCTCACCTGGAGAGCGTATGTTCCTCTTTCGAGCTCATATCCCGCAAATCCGTTCTCGTTTTTGTCTTTGTAGTCATACGAAGCGGCTGTGTAAGGGTCGAATTCAATCTGAACAGTATCCGATTCATTTGGCTTTAACTCCTTTGTCTTAGCGAAACCGACCAAGACTTTTGCGGCTTTTGGAATGCCTCCGGCCTCATATGGTGCAGCACAATATAACTCGACTACATCTTTGCCGGCGACTTTGCCCGTGTTTGTTACCTTGACAGAAACGGTGATCTTTTTATCCGCTTCAATATTTGTTGAAGAAGAGGTGACCGCGCTCCACTCGAATGTCGTGTATGACTTTCCGTATCCAAATGGATATGTGACATTGTTCTTGTACCATGCCTCGTCTGTTAATCCGCGGGTTTCATAATATCTATAGCCGACGAAGATATTTTCTTCGTAGTCGACAAAGTAATATAGGCCTGCGTCATACTTGTCTAAAGCTTCCGCTGATGGGCCCGTTCCAAAGTTATTCCATGTTGGGTTAGCAGTGAAGTCTGAAGCCCATGTGTCAACGGTTCTTCCTGAAGGGTTAACGCTTCCGTTTAAGACGCTGCCGAGAGCCATGATACCCTCGCCACCTGTGAATCCGATCCAGAGTGCGGCGTCGATCTTATCTGCAAGTTCCCCTGTTTCAAGGAATGGAGCTTCAAAAGATGAAGGGATGTTAAATAAGACGATGACTCTCTTGAAACCGGCATTGCTAACGGCTTTGATTAAATCGATTTCGTTGGTGTCGAGTTCGAGATAGTGGCTGTCTTTAGAGACGGCGCCTTCAGTTGAGCCTTGATATCTAGGCAAATCGAATCCTTCTCCGCCGATACGTGTGATGACGATTAAAGCCGCATCGTTGTATGAATCGTAAGAAGAAGTGACATCGCTTGTGTATTTGGACTGAGGTGTTTCGCCGGTTTTGATAGCCTGGTTATCACCGCTGTCCAAGTCGTTTGAGTTAGCGCTTCTGCCTTTTCCGGACTTGTTGTTGTTCTTGTAGAATTCCTCAAGAGTTTCATTGACCTGATATCCGGCGCTTTTGAGCGATTCGTTGATTGTTTTGTATTGAACGCCCTTAAATGCGCTAGAACCAGATCCTCCATAAGAGAGATTTACTGAGTTTTTGCCAAAAACAGAGAGTTTGCTTCCTTTTGGAAGAGGAAGCGCTCCGTTCTCATTTTTGAGAAGAACGAATCCCTCTTCGCAGATTTCAACGTTCTTTTTGTTGGCGTTCTTAAAAGCCTCAGTTTTGTCAGAAGAAACTAGAGATGGGTACATTGAAGCAATACCCTCTTCGTAAACTGGTTTCTTTCTTCCAAGGAAACCTGCAGCGAGGTTGAACGCCGGTCCTAATGCGGCGACTGAAATGGCAGTTGCAAGCGTTGCAACAACGCATGATGCAATGAGCCAGGTTTTGCCGCCTTTGTGTTTTAGTAATTTTTTCATAAAGATTAATAGTTAGCAGCAGGAAGACCAAGAACGCCGTCCCAGATGACAACACCAGCTGTTTCCAATTTGATACAATCGATGATTGGGGCTGTTGCGGTCAATGTTCCTCCTAATTCTTTGTTGTTTGTTGTTTTGAGCTGGATTACATTCGCACCTTTATTTAACGTGACGTTCATTCCGACTTTGTAATCTGTGAAGTTGCTCTGATCTTTTCCCTCTGGCAAGGTGATTTTTATTTCGCTGTAATCTAGCGGAGTTCCGTTCACAGAGATTCTATAATCATCTGGATTTACAGAGATTGACGCAAATTCTGTAGCTAGTCTAACGTATACATTTACATCATTGAGATTTTCATCTGCTGCAACGTTAAACTCTAAAGAGTTTCCATTTTTGCATTGATATGCGACGAACTTGTCCTGGCTTGCGCCGATGTCCTGCTTTGTGACGACCATGCCAACACCAGCGTTTTCACCTGAATAACCAGGTCCCGCTTTCTGCGATAAGTCGACATCTTCAGCTTCAAATTTGTAAGTTGTTACGCCTTCTTTTGCCTTTGCCCATTTTGCATACGCTTTTGTGTTTGAGCTTATTGGGTTATCTAAAGAGAATGATGATGAGCAATCTGATGATGTGCACCATTCGACGAATCTATAATCGACTCTTGTCATTGGAACTGCCAGTGTTCTTGCTTTCTCACCCTTCTGGACAATTTGCTCATAGGAAGAGATCGAAACGCCGTAATAGTTGAACTCATATGAGAACGTGAAGTAGTCTTTTCCGTTCTCTTTCCACATTGCGTAGACTGTGATGTCCGCTTTGACAGGTGTCTCCATGTCGTATTCGACTGTGCAATCCTTGTCGCGATACCACTTGTAGAATGTATACCCATCTCTTGTAGGCGCATTAGGCTCGGTTGCTGAATATCCAGACGGGACGTCCTGAACGATTCCTGCTGGCGCGCCTTCATAGTTCAAATCGAAAGTGATAGAAGTGCCTCTTACTTTTACATCGATTTTGAAGGTGCATTTCTTCCCTGCATATTTGACAGTGATGGTTTTTGTGCCCGCTCTAGAAGTGTTAGGAATAGAGCATTCAACTTCTGGATCGGTGATGCTTTTTTCGTCCGTTGTCCCATCGCCATATGTGATTTCGATTGTTCCGCCTTCTGGAGAGAACTCCTCATCAACATAATACGATGTCTTGGTTGGGAGGTTCTTCATAGCGATAGAAGCGACTTCTTTATCGCCTGCTTCAACCTTTGAAGACTCTTCTTTTATGGAAGTGTTGACGTCTTGCGATTGGGATTCTTTTGGCCCTTCTTTTCCTCCGCATGCAGTGACTAAGAACATGCTGGAAAGAAGAGAGGCAAATGTCATTATTTTCTTTTTATTCATACTTTGTCCTTTCACAATGACAGCCCACCCGTTGGAAAGGATAGAACGGGTAGGCTGCCTTATCTTAGTAAAACTAAGCGATTGTAATTACGAGTGGCAAGGTTGCTTTAACCCATCCGTCAAGCAATAAGCTAACTGTGACGTTGTAGTCGCCAGCATCAGCTGTAACAGTGCCTGAGAATGCACCCTTATTGCTGATAGCTAAGCCTGCTGGAAGAGTTGAAGTGGAAACGATCTTGATGTCCTTTGTTCCGATAACAGCTGCATCTAATGCGATAGAACCAGATGCTTTCTTTCCTTTTTGGAGGTTGAATGTTTGGGTTTCAAATGACTTGTTCAAACCATTCTTAACAGCATTTGAGTTGACATATTGGTAGAGAACTCTCTGTGCTGATTTTCTGACTGCATAGTACTGAGTTGGAGATAAGATTGTCTCTTTTGCGGCTGCTGCAGTGACGACTTCTTCTTTGTGGTAGAGGTCAGCCATGTCTTTCTGTGATCTGCGGAGCTTTTCGACTTCTGAAGCGTCCTGGATGTTTGCAGCGACTTTGACGCACTTGTCATCCTTTGACCATGTGCCTTCGACAGCTGATGCATAGCCGATACCGAATCTACCTTCGTAGATCTTTTCTCCATTATAGAGGTTGATTGTCTGACCCAATGGGAGTTCCTGACCGGTTCTGCACATGAGGTTGAGGTAACGGTATTCTGCATAGTCTTGGCAGTCTGTGACGAATGTTCCCTTGAATTCCCATTCACCACGGAAGATTCCTTCTAAGAGGGCGTAGTTTGTTGAACAGACAGCGTCACCGATTCTGTTAAATGCTGTCATACCGCCGGTTGCATGGCCTTCTTTAACAGCGATTTCATATGGTTTTAAGTAGATTTCACGGATTGCCTGCTCATTGCACCATTCGAGGACACCACCTGATGTGTTACGGTTTGTTTCCTGGTCATTTAAGAACATGTGCTTCATTCTGGCGATGACACCCTTTGAAGAGCAGCCTTTAACAACGCTTGCAAGCATCTTTCCTGCGATGAGTCCGTCTTCTGAATAGTATTCGAAGTTACGGCCTGAGAATGGAGATCTGTGCGTGTTTGCGGCTGGTCCGTACCATTCTGTGACGTTGGAGAAGAGCGATTCGTTACCAACAATTTCACCTTGGCGTGCCGCGAGTTCTGTATTCCATGAGGCAGCAACGATTGGAGCGACGACCCAGTTAAGACCTGTTGTGTCGTACTGTTTGAATCCCGCTGAGCCGAAGAAGAGGTGAGTGTTCCATCCGAACTGTGTTGGTCCGTCACCGCCATAGACTTTGTCTTTTCCGATTGCTGGGATGTTAAAGCCCTGTCCGTAGTCACCTGCAGAGACACATCCAACCATTTCTTCCCAGGACAACTGGTTCATGAAGTCATCCCAAGCTTTTGAATCCTGGCTTGTTCCGCCTGTTAATGATCCGTTGACAATCTGTCTTTCGTCGTAGCGTTTGCCAATCATGTCTTTGAGCTGGACCGGAGTCTTTCCGTTGACTCTTTCGCCAACTTCCTGATCCCAGTTCTCTGGGACGGCGTTGACATACCATGGATCTGACTTTGTGTCCTGGCATGAGAAGTATTCTCTCTCTGATTCTAAGAACTGGATGTATGAAGCATCGACTGTTCTATCTTCTCTTGTTGCAGCCTTTGGCTGTTTGAGATCTGTTCTTGAGATTTCGTTCTCTTCTAATGTGTCGTTTGTGGACTTATATCTTTCAAGGCCTTCATCACCTGTGAACTTAGGGGTGATTGCTTTGCCTGTTTTGATGTCTGTTTCGCACTTAATGCCTTCTTTAACTTCTCTTTCGACTGTTAATGCGACATCGTGTGAGTTTCTTCTTGCTGAGATGACATATTTACCCGCTTCTAATTCGTAACCATAGAAGTCGTTGTCGTTCTTGTCGTTGTAGTCGAATGAAGCCATATCCTGTGCGACGAACTGAACTGTGACGACCTGTGATTCTCCTGGGGCGAGTAATTTTGTCTTAGCGAATCCGACGAGGTTTGCTGTTGCTTTCTCGATTCCGCCAGCTGTGTATGGAGGGTTGACGTAGACCTGGACGACGTCCTTACCTGCAACCTTTCCTGTATTTGTGACTTTGACTTTGATTGTAACTGTCTCGTTCTTTGCGTTGACTGTTGCTTTTGGTGCGACGTCGCTCGCGAGTTCCCAATCAAATGATGTGTAGCTTAAACCATAACCGAATGGATAAACGACATTTGAATATGCTTCTTCCTTCTTGTCAGCTGCAGCTGTGTCATACGCGGTTTCATAGTATTTATAACCAACATAGATGTTTTCACGATATTCGACTGCGTGATATGTTTGGCCAACTGAGTTCTTAGCGATTTCGCTTCCGACATAGAGGTTGTTGTTGTCTCTTGTGCCATCCGCGAGTTTGTTCTGCGCTAAAGAACCAATGTTTGTGTATGAAGGTCCCTTTGTGAAATCTTTTTCCCAAGTGTCGACTGTGTGACCTGATGGGTTGATTGTGCCGTTTAAGATCTTAGCGATTGCAGCAGCGCCATCATTACCTGTCTGACCGATCCAAAGGATTGCATCAACGCCGAGGTTGTCTTCTGTCTTTTTCTCGTTTAATTCTCCAAGTTCGATGCAGTTTGCTGAGTTGACGAGGACGATAACTTTCTTGAAGTTAGCCTTTGCGTGCTTGACTGTGAGGATTTCGTTATCTGTTAATTCGAGGTAGTGCTTTTCCTTATCTGCATTTCCTGCGACATCGAACATCTTTTCGTCGCTTCCTTCTGCGCCGGTTCTTGCGAACGTGAGAATTGCGACATCACCATATGTCTTATAAGTAGATGTGATTGAAGGACCGAATTCATCTGGGTTGAGTTCTGAAGAAACTCCTGTATAAGTTTCCTGGAGTTTTGTGTTGTACTTGAATCCGTTTTCTTCAAGAGAAGTCAAGAGTGTTGAGACAGGGATGCCATAAACGCCCTGCTGACCTGCACCTGAGCCGCCGCCACCGTACTGGAGAGCGTATGACTTGTAGCCAAAGAGTGAGACATGATTTTCGTCTTTCGCGAGTGGGAGTGCCTCGTTCTCGTTCTTTAAGAGAACAAAACCCTCGCCTGCGATGGCTTTGTTGAGTTCAGAGCCTGCTTCTCTTAACTCAGCCTGTGTGTTGAAGTCAGCATAGAACTTGCCGTTTGCTTTCTCCCAATTGTTCATCTCGTGGTCTTCGCCTACGAGCGTTTCCTTGAGATACTCGCCCGATGGGGTCGACTGTGTCTCTGATGATGAGACGATCTGCTCACTTGAGTTATCGCTTAAAGAAGTCGATAAGCTTTCTTCAGCAGATGTTGATGAAGATACTGCGTCTGTTCCTGTGGAGCATGCAGCAAGAAGTGCGGCAATCGCTAAACAATAAAGCGGGAAACCGGCCTTCCTAAAACCTTTTTTTGACATTAATTTTCCTCCTAAAAAAAGATTTGTGTTTTTTTGATTTTGTAAATGATTACACAAGAAATATGGGTAATCTTTTCCCTTATCTTCTTTTGCGCAATTGAGCCATACCTTGAGTGGTTTTCTGCAAAAAATGCAAAAAAACTGCAATCGATGTAAAAAGAAAAAGCGGTTTTTACCCGCTTAATCTTGTCTCTCTTTTAATGGGAATAATATGCTGATTACGAATTTGCGATTCTCGTTTTGAATTATCATGTCACCGCCGTATTTTGAAACGGTGTCCTTGACGCTTTTAAGTCCAAAACCGTGTTGGAATCTATCTTCTTTGGTCGAAACAATTTCTCCGTCTTGGTATATGATTTCGTTTTCATAATAGTTTGTTAACGTTATTGAGACGAAGTAATCTTTCTTATTCACGGATACAGAAACGACTCTTTTTTTCTTGTCCTTCGTTTTCGAGGCCGCTTCAATCGCATTATCAAGGAGGTTTCCGAATAGGGAGTAGAGATCAACATCTTTAATGAATGAGAGAGAAGAACCGTCAGCCAAGCATGTTAGTGTTACGTTATTGTTTTTGGCGTTGAAGGTCTTTCTTGTTAGAACTGCATCAAGAGCTGCGGAACCGGTCATATAAAGCGAATCGTACTCTTCGACTATGTTTTTTGCTTCCTCGTAAGCCTCAGGCGGTATTGCTCCATCTGTCATGATTTGATGCTTGAGGTCATGAGCTTTTATATTAAGGACGTCAATTACCTTTTTGTCATATTCGAGTTTTTCTGCTTCTTCGGTCTTGAGTTTTGCGACGAAATCCAGTTCCAATTCTCTGTTCGCCGTACTGATGTTATGCTTCTCGAGCAAAAGGCCGAGAAGAGTGGCGATAATCGAGAACGTCAAGAATGCGAGAGCGGTGATGTACTCTTTGATGGTTTGCAATATTAATGTGTCCAGAAAGATAGAGCTTAATATGAAAGCGAGAGTGACTGTTATTTGGATCTTGTTGTCCAACACCATGTTGTAATGCTTCATTGGCTTTATCAGCAGCAAAAAGAGAATGGCATATGAGATCGTTGTTACCGATATGATCACCATCGCATCCAACCAAGTTGGAGAATGATAATTTAAAAACGTGCAAGTTACACGAATGAAACAAGTGATCAGGAATGATATATGTTGGAAGCCGTAACCCATGGTGACGCAGAAAAGCGATCCAAATATATTGCACTTAAAAGATATTAATAAGACGACCGTGAGCGCGAAATAGGAGATCAAACTGATTGTAAGATTCACGACTCTCAACCAGGCGTAACTCTTATTTCTAATCAAAAGCAGGTCAAGCCCCATTTTTATAACGAGAACAAAGACGATTCCAACGAGAAACCTAATCCAAAACCTATCCTTCTTTGGCATCTTAAACGCAACGAAAGAAGTGGCCAAGATGAAAGCCAACATATAGGATGTTTGGCCCCAGAACCATCCGATAAAATCTGCAAACGAAACAAACATTTACCTGACTCCTAACATCTGCTCATGGAAGCTTTGCAAGAATTGTTTTTTCCTGGTTCTGCTCATTTTGAGGCACTCATCTCCGAGATATATTTCTTCGTCGCCGATTCTCGTAACTCTTCTCAAATTGACCAAATAGCAGTTGTTGCATCTCACGAACAGCCCTTTTGGCAAGATCGATTCGAGCTTTTTCAAAGTGCCGTAGAAAGAATAGCACTCGTTATCTATGTGGTAATTGATCTGATGGGCGTTTATCTCAATATATTTGAGGCTATTTAAAGCGATTCTGATTTCTCCGCCTTTAATTGGGAGAGAGATGTAATCGACGTCGTTGAATCTGCATTTTTGGATTGCCTTGTCCATCCTGATGGAAAGGGCTTCGTATTCAAGAGGCTTTACAATGTAATCCATGGCGTCGACTTCATAACCTCTTGCTGCGTATTTAGCAAGGAACGTAACGAATATCAGGACTGCCGATTTGTTTAACTCCCTCATTTTTTTGGCGGTTTCAAAACCGTTGAGGTTAGGCATGTCGACGTCCATGAAAACGATGTCATATGATCCATAATTGCTTTCTAGGAACAATCTGCCGTTCTTGAAAGAGGATATCTCAAAATCAACCTTGTGATGCCTTGAATATTTTTTAATTGAGCATTCCAAAGATTCGATGCATTCCCACTCGTCTTCGACAATAGCAATCTTATACATATGCTTTATTGTATCAATACGGAGATGCCTTTGAACGTTTTTTGACACGAATTGCATTTTTGCAACACATTTTGTCGAGAATTGAGTTAATTCATCATTTATAATTCATTGTTCTTGTATTCAAGAAATAAGAAACTATCATTATTTGCGCTTATAACAGCGAAAAGGAGCAATAGTATGAAATACGTATTAAATCTATTCTTCAAAAATGGCGATCATATGACACATATGTTCACCGAACTTAGAAAACACGGCTTTAACGGAACGGTCTTTGCAACAACCTCTCTCAAACATGCCCTTGCAGGAGAAGAGAATAACGAAAGACATTTCATAAACCTCGCCCATCTCGAACTTGCCAAGATGGAAGAGACAACATTCGCAGTCTTTGTAATCGATGGCGAAAGACTTGAAGAACTCAAGTCCATCATCAGAGAAGAGACTAATAACTTCCAGGATATGAAGGGCGGTATGTACTCCCATCCTGCTGAAGACTTTGAAGGCTCAGTATAAAAATGAATCAGTTTCTATATCTTGCGATAGCTATAGCTATTGCGCTTCTTTCATCTCGTTTGATGAAGAAAATCAAACTGCCTAACGTCACCGGTTATTTAATTACCGGCATACTCGTAGGACCTTACGTGCTCGGTTTAGCTTTCAACGGTGGCAATTTCACCAATGATCCTAGCCAGAACACAATACTTGAATTCGTCCATTCTCTTAGCTGGGTTTCAGACGTCGCTCTTGGATTCATCGCATTCACAATCGGCTCATCGTTCAAACTCTCTGCTCTGAAGATGGTTGGACCAAAAGTAATCGCTATTACAGTGTTCGAAGCTTTAGGCGGTTCGTTGCTCGTCTTAGCGGGTTTATCCATCGCTCATTTCATCTGGCCAACGTATATTGGTTGGGAACTCGTTATCACCCTCGGCGCAATCGCGGCCGCAACAGCTCCAGCCGCAACGCTCATGGTCATCAAGCAATACCATGCTCAAGGACCTCTTGTTAACACGTTGCTCCCGGTCGTTGCTCTTGATGACGCTGCTGCATTGATGCTCTTCGCTGTTTTGTTCTCTGTTGCTAAAACTGTCATCGGAACATCTTCATTTAGCGTATTAACAAGTGTTGTTAAACCGTTGCTTGAAATCGTTATCTCACTAGGATTTGGCGCCCTTATCGGCGTTGTCATCTCCTTTACCTGTAACTTCTTCAGAAGTAGAGCGAATAGACTCATCATCTCGATGGCCTCTATCCTCCTCTGCATCGGTTTATATAAGTTATTTGGCACAATTCACCTCTTCGGAGAAACAATCGAATTATCTTCGCTTCTCATGTGCATGATGGTTGGAGCAGCCTTTGTTAACTTGAGAAAAGACTCTATCCGCACATTCGATAGAATCGACTATTTCACTCCTCCAGTATTCATGCTCTTCTTCGTCTTGTCCGGAGCCGAACTCGATTTGACGATATTCGCTAACGAACTCGCTATCTACATCATCATCGCAGCCGCATTCTATGTCATATTTAGAGCGGTCGGTAAGTGGCTCGGCGCATTCTCTGGCGCTGTTATCACTAGAGCGGAACCAACAGTTAAGAAATATTTAGGATTCACCCTCATTCCTCAGGCTGGTGTTGCAATCGGTTTAGCAACAACCGCATCAAGGATATTCGGATCATCTTCGATAGTTGAGGTTCAGGAAGCGGGCGCTATGATTCTTGCAGTTATCCTCACCTCGACCCTCATCTACGAGCTTGTCGGCCCTGGAATCACTAAAGTGGCGCTTTCAAAAGCCGGTGAAATCCCTGCGGATGCTAAACCTGCTCCAGTTGCTAAATAATGCTTTTCACTAGAGGTCTATATGGCCTCTTTTGTTTTAGCAATATTTAGCACTCACCCCTTTACAGTGCTAATTTGGGTGCTAGAATAATACTCGCCAACAGGAGGGCAATTGAATGAAAGAAACAAAAGAATTTGCTACAGAATCCAAAGAGTTGCTCAACTTAATGATCAACTCAATCTATACCAATAGCGATGTCTTCTTAAGGGAATTAATCTCCAATGCATCTGACGCTATCGATAAACACAAATACCTCGCACTCACAAGCGAAGGCAAGATACAGACAAACGACTACGCAATCCGCATTGAACCATTAAGGGACTCCAAGACCCTTATCATCTCCGATAACGGTATCGGCATGTCCCACGAAGATTTGGTCAACAACCTCGGAACAATCGCAAAATCCGGCTCAAAAGACTTCATGTCTAAGGTCAAAGAGGCTAAGGAGAAACAGGACATCAACATCATCGGCCAGTTCGGTGTCGGCTTCTATTCCGTCTTCATGGTCGCTGACTCAGTTGAAGTCTTAACTAAGAAAGCAGGGGAAGACCAGGCTTACTTATTCACCTCAAACGGCGAATCTGAATACTCAATCGAAGAGGCAACACGTGAGGAATCAGGAACAACAATCACCATCCACATGAAGCCGTCCACCGATGAAATAGACTACGACAAGTATCTCGAGACCTGGACAATTAAAGACCTCGTCAAGAAATACTCAGACTACATCCGTTACCCAATCAAGATGTGGGAGAAGAAATCCCGCAAGAAAGAGGGCGCAGACGACGACGCAACTGACGCATACGAGGAATACACCGAAGACTCAACACTCAACTCAATGATTCCTTTATGGAAGAAGAACAAGAAAGAAGTCACCGATGAAGAGATGGCCTCATTCTACAAAGAGAAGTTCGAGGACTATGAGGATCCATTAACCTCCCTCTTCGTCTCAGTCGATGGAATGATCACGTATAACGCATTGCTCTACATCCCATCACACGCTCCATATAACTTATATAGCGATAACTACGAGAAAGGTCTCCAGCTTTACTCAAAAGGCATCTTTATCAAAGATAAGTGCCCAGAATTGCTCCCTGACTACCTCAAGTTCGTCAAAGGACTTGTGGACTCAGAGTCATTCTCCCTCAATATCTCCCGTGAAATGCTTCAGACCTCACCAGTCATGAAGAAGATCGCCGAGAACATCGAGAAGAAGATCGTCGACAAACTCAAAGACTTAAAGAAGAATGACGCTGAGAAATACGCTAAGTTCTGGGATGCATTCGGCGAACACATCAAGTTCGGCATCTATTCAACATATGGCGGCAAGAAAGAATTGCTCCAGGACACACTCGTCTTCCACACTCTCAACAACGAAGACAAATACATCTCCTTGCAGGAATACAAGGATGCGATGAAAGAAGACCAGAAGGTCATCTACTACGCAAGTGGAGACACAATCGAGTCCATCAAGCTCCTCCCACAGATCGAGAAGTTCAAGAAGAACGGCATCGATGTCTTATTCCTCAACCAGAAAATCGACGAATTCACCATCATGATGATGAGAGACTATGACAAAGTCGAATTCAAATCCATCTCTGATGAGGATTCAGCCGCTATAACGGATGAAGAGAAGGCGAAAGTGGAAACACTCACGACTGACAACAAGAGACTCTTAGACAGCCTAAAAGAGGGATTAAACGGAATCGTTGATGATGTTGTCTTCTCATCTAAGCTCGTTGACTCTCCAGTCTGCATCTCAACCAAGAACGGCATGTCCCTTGGTATGGAAAAGACACTCAACGAAGATCCAACCAAGGATAGAGACGTGAAAGCGTCCAAAGTCCTTGAAATCAACCCAGATCATGAATTGTTCGGCGCGCTTGAGGCAATCAAGAATGACGATGAGGCGGTCAAGGAATACGCATCGGTCTTATACGATGAGGCTATGCTCCTTGAGGGCTATGACATCAAAGACAAGAAAGAGTTCGTCAAGAAACTCAATCAGTTGATGCTCAAGGCGTTCAAATAAAACTAAAGAGGGGAGTTAAATTAACTCCTCTTTTTTATATAATATCTCTAGCAATCTGGAGGATTCTTATGAAAATCGGATTAGTTATCGCCGTCGTTAGAGAACTCAAAGCGTTCTTGGAAAGCGACTTCAAACCAGAAATAATCAAACACAAATGCTATGAGGTTTATCACTTCAACGTAAACGGAAATGATGTCTATGCCTGCCAATCAGGTATGGGTGCGTGCGAATCCGCTGCGGTAACCCAGTTCCTCATCTCCAAATTCGATTGCGAGGTCATTTTGAACTATGGTGTCACCGGTGCGGTCGATCCAACAATCAAGCCAGAAGACCTCTTCATCGTTGCTAACGCTGTTAACCACGGTTTAGACACATCCGCAATTGACCCAGTTAAGAAACACCAATACTGCGACTTAGACGACATCTATATTCCATTAGACAAAGGGCTTATCAAACTCGCAAAGACTATTAAGCCAGACCTAAAAGAGGTAAATGACGCATCAGGCGATCAATTCATCGTCGATAGAACCCATAAGCTATATTTATATTCATTAGGCTGCAGTATCTGCGATATGGAAATCGCTGCAATCGCTAGAATCGCGATGAAGAACGGAGTGAAGTGCTTATCTATCAAATGCATCTCTGACGCATTCGACGGGGACGGCTCTGATTTCGAAAAGAACGTGGTCAATGCTGGAAAGAAAGCATTCGCGTTACTAAAAGAAATATTACTCAGATTATAAGTCGCCTTAAGAGGGCTGAACGGCATCTCTTAAAACAACTTGGAAAATCTATCTATTTGATAGTTGAGCATTTTTCAAGTTGTGTTTATAATATCATTCGCCCAAGCGCTTTGGTCCATTGGCTCAGTGGTTAGAGTAGGCGACTTATAATCGCTTGGTCGCTGGTTCAAGTCCAGCATGGACCACCAAATTTGGAGACGTACCCAAGTGGCTGAAGGGACCGGTCTTGAAAACCGGAAGTAGGGTTATGCTCTAGCAAGAGTTCGAATCTCTTCGTCTCCGCCATTAGAATTTAAGCTCTGAGAAATCAGGGCTTTTTTCGTGCCTAACCTTTATTTAGCGTATTCAAATAGCATAATCGTCATAAATCCTGCTTATTTTCATTATCAATTAACTGCATTTCCCACATATAATGAAGGTACCTTGGAGGAACACATATGCTAGCTAGCACTTTTAATCTTCTTCATTTTGGTTTTAAGTTCTGGGGTGACGGGTCCGATATTGCTAAAGATGCAATCGCTAATATAACCGTCAGATCAACTGAGAACTTTAACTGGACGTTCATCTTCATCTTGGCCGTAGTCTTCTATGTCTATTGGTCAGAACTCAAAAAGAAAAACTACGAGGCCATTCAAGCGGGCCTTGCCTTATATGGAGTTCACTGGTTATACGAAATAATGAATGCGATTATCGGCAAGGCGACAGGATATCCTTTATGGGCCGTATCGAATCAATCCACAAGCTTCATATTACTTGTAGGCGTATGTTGGGAATTATCAATGATGTTTGCTCTCGCAGGCATAATCTCTTATAAGATGATGCTAGGGAAGCCAGACAAGATGTTCTTTGCCCGCGGTAAATTCAAAGGCGTATCCAATAAACTTATCGTCGCTTTAGAAATGGCATTACTCTTCGCCTTATTTGAGGCGTTCCTTGCAGGTACCACGAACTGGTCATTTATCTGGGTCTATAAGTGGTGGGGAGTCATACCTGTGTTCATCACAACGTATGTTCCATTCTTCCTTGCCGCCAACTACGTCCCATTCATGGAACCTAAGAAAAAGAAGTGGTTCCTCATCATTGAGTGGTCGCTCGTGGCAATCTTGTTGGTTGTTCTTATTCCGTTAGGGATTATCTAATCAATCGAGCCTCGTAAAATCGAGGCTTTTTTTCGTGCCTCCTTTACTAACTGTTAAAAAATAGGCTGTTCCCTTATGACGTTGTTTTGTTACAATAACCACCGTCCTAGACGGTATAAGGGATTTATTTATGTTTAATTTGTGGTTCTTCTTAATCTTCTCCACCTTGGCGTGGGGTATCGCCGAAATCTTCTACAAGAAGGGTAACGGCGCAAAAGAGAAATACGCTCACTTAAAGACAGCGATGTTCGTTGGCTTCTTCATGGGCGCATACGCTCTCGTCATATTCATTATTCAGGCTTGTGATCCTGTGGATGGAATGACGTTCTTGAAGAGCTTCCCTATAAACTTTGTTTATTACTTACCTGTTGCAGCATGCTACATCGTATCTATGGCATGCTCATATTTCGGTGTTAGATTTATTGCGGAGTCAATCTCAGACCCAATTGAGAATACATCTGGCGCTGTCGTCCCATTACTCTGTTTGGCCTTCATTCCAGCTTTACGAGAAGACTACTTGCAGTGGCCTATCTTATTAGGCATCGGAATCGTCATCGCTGGCATCCTTTGCTTAGGATTCTTCGACAAGAACGGTAAGGAAGAAAGAACCAAAAAACACGGCAAAAAGCTCGCAATTGCAGGAATTGCTATGCCTTTCTGCTATATGTTATTAGATTCCCTTGGAACATTCTTAGACATCTTCTACACAGATGATGTTGAAAGCACAGTCCTGGTTGGAGTCACAGAAAACAACTTGGAACACACCGCAAACTGCGCTTATGAGTTCACATTCTTATTGGTCGCAATCGGCATCCTCATCTTCCTCAAGTGCAAGCACGTCAAGATCTTTGACCTCGGTGATGACGCTCCAGAAGCGGTTGTTGTAGAAGGTGGAGAAGTTGCTGTTGCTCCAAAGAAGACATGGTTCCAGAAGATCATGACCCAGAAATGGAAGATCCTTGCAGCTATCTTTGAGACCGCTGGCCAGGCAACTTACTTATTCGCTCTTTCAGAGGGTTCAGGCATCGCGGCAGTCATCTTAGGCGCTGGAACGGTCATCATCTCATTCATCCTCTCAAGAATATTCTTAAAAGAAAAACTCACTTGGTTGCAGTACGTATTCATCGCAATCATCTTTGCGGGTATCATCACGTTATCTCTTTTAGGAGTATAAAAGAGGCTTGCAATCGTAATTACTTGATAAAACGAATGCATTAGGAATACAATTACAACGATATAAATATCATTTATAGAAATTGGAGAAAAATTATGGCAATTGAAGCAGGCGATTTCAAAACAGGATTAACTTTATTAATCGATGGCGATCCATGGGTCGTTGTTGACTTTATGCACGTCAAGCCAGGAAAAGGTGCAGCATTCTTAAACACAAAGATGAAGAACCTCAGAAACGGCAAGACACTCGAAAAGAACTACAACGCATCAACAAGATTCGATGCAGCTGAAATCATCAAGAAGAGATCATCATACACATATGAAGCAGGCGGTATCTACTACTTCATGGACGTTGACACATATGAAACATATGAGTTAAACGAAGAACAGATGGGATTCAACAAGTACTTCATCCTCGAAGGCGCAGAAGTCTTACTCGTCTTCTTCCAGGGCGAAGTCCTCAACGTCGCACTCCCAGATAAGGTTGACTTAGTCATCGCTGAGACATCACCAGCAATCAAGGGTGATTCAACAGCAACTAAGGACGCTGTCACAAATACAGGATTGAAGATCAGAGTTCCTCTCTTCATCGAAGAAGGCGAAAAGGTCACAGTCATGACAGCTGACGGAACATATTCAGGAAGAGCTAAATAATAGCTCTTTTTCTTACTATGAAGAAAATTGCTTTAGTTACAGGTGCGGCAAAAGGCATTGGTAAAGCAATCGCTACAGAACTCGCTAAAGTTGGATGTGATGTCATCATCAATTACCACACATCTAAAGATGAAGCGGAAAACCTAGCCAAATCCTTAAGCGAACAATACGGCGTTACCGTCGTCCCTTTTGGCGCGGACGTATCTAGTGAAGCTGAAGTGGAAGAGATGGCGAAGTTTATCGAAGATAAGTTCGGTGGAATTGATATCTTGGTAAACAATGCCGCAATCGATTTATCCGGACTATGGAACGAGAAGACTGTTGATGACTTCAAGAAGACCTTGGATGTTAATCTCTTAGGCGCCTATATCACATCTCGTCGATTCTATAGACATATGATCGATAAGAAATGGGGCAGAATAATCAATATCTCCTCAACGAACGGAATAAACACATATTATCCTATGTGCATCGAATATGACGCCTCAAAGGCGGCTTTGATATCACTCACCCACAATCTCGCAGTCAAGTGTGCGCCATACATAAATGTCAACGCAGTCGTTCCTGGATTCATCGGAACCGAAAGCGAACTTGATGGCTATACCGAAGAGTTCCTGAAGATGGAACAAGAAAAAATACTTCTTGGCCGCTATGGCGAACCAGAAGAAGTAGCAAAGCTAGTTAGATTCCTAGCCAGTGATGATGCGAGCTATATCAACAATTCAATAATTAGAATCGATGGAGGGCAAGCCGGAGCTTAGCCCTCTTTTTTCATCTTGCTTAATGCGAGCATGATTCCGAGTTTTCCATACTCAGGAGTCAATCCGCCCTGCATGTATAAGGTGTATGGCTCGACAACTGGAGCATCCGCGGATAACTCGATAGTGGAGCCTTGTGTGAATGAGCCTGATGCCATGACCTCATCGAATGGGTAACCTGGCATTGGGGCTGGCATAACATAGACATAAGAATCGATTGGTGAAGCGGATTGGATGCCCTGGGTGAACTTAACCAAATTCTCTTTTGTGTTGAGCGTGATCGTCTGGATGATATCAGTACGAATCTCGTCAAAAGTAGGGGAAATCCCTTCAAAACCGAGCTTTTCGAGCATATAAGAGGTGAATACTGCGGTTTTTAGAGCGCTTCTAACAGCACTTGGTGCCATGTAGATTCCCTTGAAGAATGAGTTGTTCTGGTTGAAGTTGGCACCTAAATCTTTAGCGATTCCAGGAGCGGTTAATCTCTCTGCAACCATGTGGATATATTTCTCTTTTCCAGCGATGTAGCCGCCGCTTGAAGCAACGCCGCCACCAAGGTTCTTCATGAGTGAGCCAACGACGACATCCGCGCCAACGTGACCTGGTTCCCTGGTTTCAACTAATTCACCATAGCAGTTGTCGACCATGATGATAACTTCATCGTTAACGCTTCTAATCGCATTAACAACTTCTTCAATCTGAGCGATTGTTAAAGACTTTCTTGATGAGTATCCTCTTGAACGCTGAATCTCGACCAACTTAACGTTCTTCTTAGCTAAACGAGCTACGATTGCGTCGATGTCGAATTTGTTATCGACTAAATCAATCTGCTCATATTTAACGCCTAACGCTTTTAATGACTGACTTGATTCTCCGATGATGCCAACCATCTCCTGCAAGGAGTCGTATGGCTTGCCTGATAAGGAGATCATCGTGTCTCCGTGTTTTAAAAGAGCGGTGAATGTTAAGTATAGTGCATTGGTGCCACTCATGATCTGAGTACGAACTAAAGCGTCTTCGCATCCTAACACCGTTGCGAAGATTCTCTCCAATTTGTCACGTCCTGTATCGTAGTTGCCGTATCCATTGATATCGGAGAAATCAGAATAAGAAACCCTATTCTCAATGAAGGCGGAAAGAATGCGGTTTGAGTTTGTCAAACAAACTTTATCTATCCTTTCGTAACATTCCTTCAAGTCTTTCTCGGACTGCTCTGCTAACGCCAATATTTCATTATCTATTTGATCAAGAATCATAGTAAGTCTTCCTTAATGGACATAGGATACCATTTTTCATTTGAAAAATCTTTATTTGGAGTTCTTTAACCGTTTCGTCTTTTATAGTTACCAAAAATGAGTACACTATCTATGGATATAAGGAGCTATTTGTATGATTACATTATACGGTTCACCAATGTGCATCGATTGCAGAAACTGCAAACGCAATTTCGATAAGTTCGGAATCGAATACGAATACGTTGATATCAACGAGAACTTAAAGAACCTTAAAAAGTTCTTAACATACAGAGATAACTACCCTTCTATCTTCGATAGATTGAAGAAGATTCATGATATCGGAATCCCGTGTTTAGTCGAAGGTGATAACGTCTTCACCGATTGGGAAACATATCTTATCAACAAAGGATATACAGAACTTGAATATGATGATTATCCTTCATCTTGTTCTTTAGATGGGAAGGGCTGCTGATCATGGAAAAGACAAAAATGACCAAAAACACAATACCAGAGAACTTCACGGTGGGACTCGCTTTATTCGATATGGTCCCGGTGCTTCTATTCGCTGGAGCGTGTGTTCTCTTATTCTTCATCTGCAATCATGATTTTGGTGCGATCATAGGCGGGTTCATCTGTTTTGTCGCAGGTCTCATCAAAGTTATCTGGAAAATAATCGTCGCCACAAAGAAAAAGAATATCTGGTGGATGTTTGTCCAGATGAGAATCGCTCTTCCTATTGGATTCGCTCTAGTGCTCTTAACATATATAATCACCGCGATTGATGAAAGCGCTGCTCGTTTAGCCTTCGTAAATGTCGGATCAATCATCTTCCTCGTCTTAGCGGTAATCGGAATGGCCGCTATGATTGTTTGCTCAGCCAAACTTGACAGCGCAGACAAGAAATCCAATTGGATTGAAGAGGGCTGCAACACATTCGCGCAGCTATCCCTTTTCCTTGCCTGTTTGTTCGCATATTTACACTAATCAAATGAATACGCCCAGTTTAACTGTAAGGCGTTTTTCTTTACTTTAAGAACTTCAAATAACACAAAAATCTTTACTTTTGATATGTTTAATTTAGAAATCTTTACTTTTTGCCTGAATGATTGTATAAAATGATAAAGATTTTGAGGCAAAACGAATGATAGATTATTCCGGTTTAAACGGTCTACTGAAAACAAAAGGAATTAAGAAATCCGAACTTGGAATTCTTTTAGGCATCTCTTCTAGAACGATTGCTAAAATCTCGAAAGGAGAGAAACTATCTAAAAAGACCATCAAAAGAATATGCGCTTATTTGGAATGTGAACCAGAACAGTTATTTGAAGAAATTCCGGAAAACGCTTTGCTTCAAACCCTTCGCGAAGAAAAGGCACACGGAATATCCGGTGGCATTTATCACGAACTTCAAATAAGAATGACCTATAACTCAAATCACATTGAAGGAAGTCGGCTTTCTGAGGATCAAACTAGGATGATATTTGAAACAAACACGATTGATAATGGCGATGGCGTTTCCGTGGATGACATCCTTGAAACAATTCACCATTTCAGAGCCATTGATTATTGCATCGATATAGCTGAGGAACCTTTAACTGAAGCGATTATTAAGAATCTTCACTATATCCTAAAACACGACACAAAGGATTCGAGACTACCTTGGTTTGCGGTTGGAGATTATAAGACTCGACCGAATTACGTTGGGGGATGCGAGACTGTATCCCCTTCCCAAGTTCAACATGCGATAAGGGATCTTCTTTCCGCATATCAAAGCATAAAAAAGGTCAGTTTTGAGGATATAATTGCATTTCACGCAAGTTTCGAGAAGATTCACCCTTTCTCAGATGGAAATGGCAGGGTTGGCAGATTAATCGCATTTAAAGAATGTCTGAAACACAAGATTGTTCCGTTCATCATCGAAGACAATAAGAAGTCTTTCTATTACCGTGGATTGTCCAATTGGAATACGGAAAAGGGTTTTCTCATTGAGACATGCTTAGATGGACAAGATACGGTGGATGCGCTTTTGAAACAATTCAAATTGACGGAGGATAACTGCGAATGAAGAAGATCATATTTGTGTGCCATGGTTCAATATGCCGTTCACCAGCTGCGGAGATGATATTCCGCAAAACCATAAAAGAAAGATGCCTTGAAGACCAATTTTCAGTAACCTCATTAGCGTTATCGAATGAAGAAATCGGAAATGATATCTATCCTCCAATGAGAAGAGCGCTTAACGCTAGAGGCATTCCGATGATTAGGCACAGCGCTAGACGCTTAACTCAGAGAGATGTGGACGATTGCGACCATCTTTTCTATATGGACGCATCCAATAGAAGGATTCTCTCCTATCTGGTAAATGACTCTCAAGGTAAATGCAAACCAGTCTTCGCCTATTCGAAAGGTATCGTTGAAATTGAGGACCCTTGGTATAGCGATAGATATGACAAAGTCATCGATGAGTTAACCATCTGCATTAATGACATATTAGAAAATATCAAATAGTGTATAATTCAATAACGATGAACGAGAACTTAGTAAAGATAATCGAAGTAAAAGAATCAATCTGCGAAGACAACAACAAAGACGCAGAGGTTTTAAGACAGGAACTCAAATCCAAACACACCTGCCTCCTCAATCTCATGTCTTCTCCGGGCAGTGGCAAAACAACCACACTTTTAGCTTTGAATAAAGCGTTCAACAATCGCATCAAATGGGGTGTTATGGAAGCGGATATCGACAGCGATGTCGACGCCAAGACAATGGTCTCAAACGGCGTTCCATCAATCCAGATTCACACTGGTGGAATGTGTCATTTAGATGCGGATATGACAAGACAAGGACTTCGTGAATTCAATCGCGATGACCTCGACTTTGTCGTCCTTGAAAATGTTGGAAATCTCGTCTGCCCAGCCGAATTCGATACAGGTTCTGCAGTGAATATGACAATACTTTCAGTTCCAGAGGGCGACGATAAACCCCTCAAATACCCATTAATGTATAAAGAAAGCGGCATTTTGGTCGTTAATAAGATAGATACTTTGCCGGTCTTTGATTTCAATAAAGAATTGGTCGTGGAGTACGCAAAGAGATGCAATCCTGATATTAAAGTGTTCTTCATTTCAGCCAAGACGGGTGAAGGCGTTCAGGAACTTGCCGACTACCTAATCACAATCATTCAGGAGTGGAACAAATAATATGTCAGACGGAGTAAAAGTAATTAAAGTACAAGAGAACATATTCTCCGCTAACGACAAGATCGCGGATGAGACCAGAAGAGTGTTAAAAGAGAACGGCACCTTCATGGTTAATGTTATGTCTTCACCTGGCAGTGGCAAGACAACTCTTTTGTCCGCTGTCATCAATAACCTCAAAGACAAAATAACCATCGGAGAGATGGACGTTGATATCGAATCAACGGTGGACGCAAAGACAGTACAGGACAATACTGGAATTAGAACTATGCAGATCCACAACGGTGGTCTCTGCCATATCGACGCAGATATGACATCAGAAGCCATAAAACAATATGGAATAGACGGTTTGGACCTCTTAATCCTTGAGAACATAGGAAATCTCGTCTGCCCAGCCGAGTTCGATACAGGCGCTCATGAGAACATCATGCTGTTATCCATCCCAGAAGGGGATGACAAGCCTCTCAAGTATCCTTTGATGTTCACTATTTGTTCATTGGTAATACTGACCAAGATAGATACTTTGCCATATTTCGACTTTGACTTTGATAAGGCTGAGGAACGCATCCATAACCTTAATCCGTTCGCGAAAATTATCAGGGTTTCCGCTAAAACCGGAGAAGGAATGGAAAAATTATCAGATTATTTTTTAGAAAGAGTTAATTTAATTAAACAATAGGAGTCAGAAGGCTTCTTTTCTTATTTTTCAAATTCAACGCTTGACATATTTTCAATGTATTTTACTATTGTGGCCATAAAGGACAGGACCGATGGAAATTAGAAGAAACATCACAACATTAAACACAATCTGCGCATGTTGTTGTTGCGTTGTTTTCTAATACACTCGGGAATGGACTAAAAGCGATTAACAACTAATAAAAATGAATCACTGTAGACGCTCCTGAAGTGGGCGTCTATTTTATTTAACAAAGGAGTATTAAAAATGAAAAAAGTAGCTACAAGCGCAACAGAATTAATCGGAAAAACACCATTACTCGAATTAACAAATATCGAGAAAAAGTATGATTTAAAGGCAAAAATATACGCAAAACTTGAGTATTTCAACCCAACTGGCTCAGTAAAGGACCGCGCAGCATATCAGATGATCGCAGACGCTGAAGATGCTGGACTCATCAGTGAAGGCGCAACACTTATTGAACCTACTTCCGGTAACACAGGCATCGGCATCGCATCCATTGGCGCAGCAAGAGGATACAAAGTAATCATCGTTATGCCAGAAACAATGTCTGTTGAGAGAAGAAACCTCATCAAAGCATATGGCGCGAAGATCGTTTTAACCGAAGGCGCTAAGGGCATGAAAGGTGCAATCGCAAAGGCACAGGAAATTCATGAGCAAACGCCAAACTCATTCATCCCTTCGCAGTTCGACAACCCATCAAACGCAAAAGCACACTTCACTGGCACCGGACCTGAGATCTGGGCGGACCTAGATGGAGCTGTTGATGCCTTCATTTCTGGCGTTGGAACAGGTGGAACTGTCACAGGCGCCGGAGAATATCTTAAACTTCAGAAAAAAGATGTTAAGATTATCGCTGTTGAGCCAACCGCATCCCCGGTTTTATCGAAAGGACAGGCGGGCCCACACAAGATTCAGGGTATCGGAGCCGGTTTCGTTCCGGCCGTATTGAACACAAGCGTTTACGATGAAATCATAACCATTGAAAACGAAGTCGCGTTCGAAGGTGGAAGAGAAATGGGTAGAACTGAAGGCATTCTTGTTGGCATTAGTTCCGGCGCTGCTCTCAAAGCGGCAATTCAGGTTGCTCAGAGAGAAGAGTTTGCCGGAAAGAACATCGTCGTCTTATTACCTGATAGCGGAGACAGATACTTATCAACACCAATGTTTAATTTTGAGGAGTAGAAATGAGTTATATTAAATCCATAAAAGAACGCGATCCTGCAGCCCGCCATTGGTTGCAAATAATATTGCTATATCCAGGCGTTAGAGCCATCTTTTGGTACAGAATTGCACACTTTTTCTGGAAAATTCA
>DCHU01000023.1:5568-10800 GCA_002314915.1 Caryophanales bacterium UBA1744 | reverse complement strand
AAGGACTCATTCCGTCTCACGAATATCCCATCTAGCGGAATAGATGAAGAGGTTTATTTACAATACGGTTCAAATAACTATACCTCAAAGCATCATTACATCCGCATGCACCCATCCGGTATAGCGGAGATCAGTTATAGAACAGGAACATTCGCTAAGTCATATTCACTGTATTACACATACGACACATCCATATATGACATCCTCTATAAAACTGCATCAGATTTATATGAAGCCTCACTGGTAGAAGAAGAACAGGATGCGATTGCCCGATTCTCATGTCTAAAACGGTTGAAATATGCCGAGATGTGGATATAATTTAAGTGCAGTTGGAAAACCAAGCTGTATACCCATGTAACCGAATTAACGTTTAAGCGGCATGTGTTGTCGTCGGCCATGGGGGCCACATATGTGGCTTTTTTTATAGAATATGAATATTTACGTTTATTCCGACGAATCTGGTGTTTTTGATCATTTGCATAATGATTATTTTGTTTTTGGCGGGATAATTTGCTTCAGCACAAAAGAACGAAATGATAATGCCAGAAAGTATTCTCATGTCGAAAAGGTCATAAGGGAATCCGGAAAATACCCAGAGGACTACGAACTAAAAGCATCCAATATTACAAATGCTGAAAAAGGAAAGATATTCCGTTCTCTGAACAACGTGTTCAAGTTCTCTGTCTCTATCAGGGAAAAAGCTCTGAACTTCTCAATATTCAACAGTAAACGTCATAAGCAAAGATACCTTGATTATGCCTATAAACTTGTTTTGAAGAAATGTTTTGAGACATTAATCAAACAAGGGTATTTGAATCCTGACGATGTCGATTACATTTACGTTTATGCAGATGAACACTCAACGGCCACAGATGGTAAATATGAGTTGAGAGAGAATTTGCTCAACGAATTCAAGTTCGGCACCTTTAACTTCGAATGGGATAAATACTTCGATCCGATATTCCCAAGACTAAAAGATGTGTGTTTGCAGTTTGCGGATTCGTCTAGGGATACACTTGTCAGGGCTGCGGATATCGTCGCAAACCATTGCTATCACATCGCTCTTGGCAATGGCGGAACGGTCAAGGGGCAAAGGAATATGTTTTCTTTCCTGTTGCCGGACACCGTTGTTGTTGAAGACGGATTTGACTACTTTAAAAAATAACTTAAGAGAATTTGCGCTCCACATTTTCGGATAACAACCAATAAGAGACGCTGGAACGGGATGGGTCGGTAATAAAAACCGTCCCTTTTTTGTAGCGAATGTAAACCATCAGTTAACGACTTGTTACCCTTTGCTTTCTTTAGTAGTATCCTTATTCAAACGATACTTTTCTCAAACAGGAGGGATAACTGTGAAGCTTTGTGACAAAATAACAAAACTGAGAAAAAGAAAAGGCTATACCCAAGAGGATTTAGCCGGCATTATGGAAGTATCCAGACAATCGGTTTTCAAATGGGAATCTGGCGAAAACACGCCAGATCTTGAGAAAATCAGGAAACTTACCAAGGTCTTTAACGTATCGTTTGATGAATTATTGGACGACGATAGAGAACTCGGAGAGGTTTCCGAGGTGGAGCCCCGGCCTCAAAAGCGTAAGAATACACCGCTAGTGATATCGTCTATAGTCGTATCCGCACTCGCATTAGGCATAACCGGTTTCTTTATAGGACGCGCTACAAAGAAAGCGGTGGTCATCGCCCCTGCAGAGAATGAGACGACATCCGTTGTGGAATCATCTATTCCAGAACAGGAATCATCTATAGCAGAACCAACAACCGAAGAGTTAACCCGTTCACTCGTAGTGACCGACATGGTTGGCAAATGGAAAGCAGGTAGATACATCTGGACAATCGAAAAGATAAACGACTCAGTCTTATTAACATCTGTGTACGACTGGGTTGACGCAACAACCGATGCACCTGAGTTAAAAGATGAATACATCAAATCCAGCGTGTTCACCGGATATAACGAAGTGTCTGGCATGATGGAAGGCAAACTATACCATTACACTGGAACATCAACAGAAGACTGGTATCCAATCACCGTAACAAGAGATAAAGACGGCATTAGCATCCGTTGGAAAAACCTAACATTTGTTACTCAATAAGGCTCTAGAAATAGGGTCTTTTATTTATTTGTAAACCTCAAGTTAACATTAATTAAACCTGGGCATTCTTTAAGGGTTAGAATAAGCCATTAAGATTATTTGCAAATACACGGAGGAAAATCCCATGAGTTATAAAATGTCTTGCCCATTCTGTGGTGGTGCGGTTGAAGTGAGCGAATGCCAGAGTTCTGCAAAATGCCCATATTGCGAGAATAGCTTCAAAACCAGAAACGATCCACAGCCGGCAACGCCTGCTCAAGAAGTGAAAAAGGCTGAATCACCTGTTGTCGCTGTTTGTCATGACTGTAAACACGGAATCAAGCAGGATGAACAGCAATTTAGATATGAGAGAAAGAAAAGTGTTCGCTCCGGCAGATACACCCATTGGGAATCGGAATTCGTAGTTTTGTGCAAATCTTGCTATGACAGACAAACCGCTGCTGATAGGGCAGAAGCAAAACGTATTGCAGAAGCGAATGAAGAAGCGAGACGCAAAGATAAGAGATTTTGGACAACTCTCTTAATAATAGGCGCCATCATTGGCTTAGCGATTTGCTGTTTCTTTGGCTATTGCGGAACTACAGCCGGCGTCAGCTTCTGGTCCGGATTCTTCATTGGATTCGCAGTATTAGTCATTGCACTTATAGTGTTATTTTTTAAAGCAGTATTCTAATTAGAGAGGTTAACATATGAAAAAGAGAACATTATTAACTTTAGCGGCATCAACTATGTTGATTGCCTCTTGTGGAGGTGGAGATAAACCAGAAACACCTAAAACAAGTGACCAAACACCAACAACATCCGAAACTAGAACAAGCGAAACCGTCACATCAGAAGTGATCGTAACTAGCGAACAGCCTGTTGTAACTAGTTCCTCAGAGGATACGTCTGCTCTTTTAGCGTCCTACAAGAAAGCGGCCTTAGATAAGCTCGATGAAATCGTGTATCCAAACATCGCAAAGATCCCTCACGATGAACTCAAAGCGGAAACTCAGAAGTATTACGATACTGAGAAAACATACGTTAATGAAATCACTAACTTAGAGACTGCCAAAAATGCAGTTAACAAAGTTATTGAGGATACAAAAAACTTTGCAATCAATGTCTTAAAGCCTCTCGCAATCGAGAAGGTCAACAGCATCATCAACCCATTGATTGAGAAAATCCCATATGCTCCATTAGAGACATCTGTAAAGAACTTCTATGACAAAGAGATGGCAAAGATTGCCGCTATAACAACACTCGATGACTTAGTCACCGTCTACCAGGAAGCAATCGAAGACACCAAATCATTCATTGAAGAAGAAACAAAGAAGGCAGTCGCAACTCTTAGAGATGCTGCGCTTGCTAAACTCGATGAACTTGTTTATCCATATATCGCAAAGATCCCTCATGAAAACCTCAAGAAAGACACGCAGGATTTCTATGACAGAGAAAAGAAATACATCACTGAAATCGACAGCATCGACGCCGCAAAAGATGTAGTGGACAAAGTCGTTAACGATTCCAAGGATTTTGCTATTAACTCTTTGAAGCCTGTGGCAGTGGAGTTAGTAAACAACACTATCAACCCACTTATCCAGGAAATCCCATACGAACCATTAAAGACATCAGTCCAGTCATTCTATGACACAGAAATAGGCAAGATTGCCTCAATAGGAAGCGTTGGCGAAGTCGTAACCATCTACCAGGAAATCATCGAAGATACGAAAGCATTCATCAAAGATGAGACAAAGAAGGCAATCAATACCCTTAAACAGGCAGCATTCGATAAACTCGATGAACTCATCAACCCAGTAATCGACAAGATCCCTAATGACACCTTAAAGGCGGAAGTCCAGGGATACTATAACGATGAGAAAGCAATCATTATCGCAATCGAGGATATTGACACCGCTAAAGATGCAGTTCAGAAAGTCATCGATGATACAAAATACTTTGTCTTCAATAGACTTAAGACAATCGCATTATCTGAACTCAACGCTCAGATCAACCCACTCATCTCCCAGATTTCTGACCCTGATTTAAGACAGTCGGTTCAGACATACTACAACACCCAAATTAGAACACTTGAAGGAATCGAGAGTGTTGATGGAATCGTTGAAGCGTATAACGCAATCGTCAGCGATACAAAAGAATTCATCAAACAACAGTTAGAAGCGCTCATCATCGAAGCCAAGAACAAGGCGTTAGAAGAACTTGACCCATATGTAAACGAACTTATTGATATGATTCCTTACGATGCGGTCAAAACAGATACTCGCACATTCTATAACACCGAAAAGGCAAAACTTGAAGCGGTTGATACAGTTGAAGGATTCGCACCATGCGTAACTGAAATCAAGAAAGACCTCGCCGATTTTGCTTTAGCAGAAACAAAGAAGATTGCTTTAGCAAAACTTCAGGAAGTCATTGATGCCGGATTAGAGAAGTGTCCTCATCAGGCAGCAAAAGAAGACTTAAGAGAATTCTCAAAAGAAGAAATCGCAAAGATAAATGCAGTTGAGACCATCAGTGAAGTCCCAACTGTCCTTGAAACCGTCTTAAAAGAGACTGCAGAGCATATCGCTCGTTTAGCAGCTGCTCTTGTTAAAGATTACGTAAATGAGTTATTCGAAATCGAGAACACAACTGCATATAACTACTTGCCAGAGGCTATGAATCCTACATATGCCGCAAATACAGTAAGTGCTGCAGATATCGCATACGACTTCACATCCGACACCAGTGTCAGTGCAATCAAGCAGGCTGGATATGGTGAGCAGTGGCAGATGGTTGTTGAAAACATTAACCAGAGCATTGCCGTTGCAAAAGTGCTCAACGTCGCCAATGTAGCCCTCAAAGCTGCAGGCGATATCATTACCACATACTTAGATGCGGTCAGCGAAGACGAATTAGAAGCAGGACTCTCTTACAATGTAAACAGCACCGAGAATCAAATCAGTGGCAAGTTCAAATACAAAGATCAGTTGCTCCAAATCGCTCTTAAGATGTCAAAGGATATCGAAATCCCTGCAATTGGCACATTTAAACCTGATATTTACATGGGTTATGACATCTCAACAAACACAAAGACTATGTATATCAATCTTGGTGATGCTTACAAAGTAAAGTATGTCAT
>DCHU01000023.1:4415-5501 GCA_002314915.1 Caryophanales bacterium UBA1744 | reverse complement strand
GGTTCTAGATCAGCCTACTTATCGGTTAACAAAAATGACAACGGCAAGACAACCGGTCACATCTATGAGTACACAACATACGAAGGTTCGGACATGATAAGCGCTTGTGCGGACTTCTATGTTGAGAATGGATATGTTTCCGTCGTCGGTAACAAAGCGTCTGGAATGGTCGGATTTGACGGCTACGTAAGCGAATTGTACTCCGCAACAGAAGGTAGACTCCTTGGCTATGAAGTCAGGGAAGAAGTTCTAGGCGTTGGATATGATACATTGTGGTTCAACTTATGGGACATCAGTGGTATCAACTCAGTCAAAGTCACTGAGAAGACCGATGCGAATAAGTCAGATAAGAGCACGGTCGACGTTTATCTCAACGGTTCGTCTACGATGTTATCTCCAACATACAACACCAAGAAAGTAGTTGTAACTATCAAGACAAGCCGTAAATATGACGTGGAATATAGAAATAGATACTATTACACTTACGATGCCGAAAATGAGAAGTATGTCTGCAACGAAGTACAGGTACCTATGTTCTTCGTTCAGGAAGGCGATAACTACAACTCCTTATCCACAGATATGAAGAGCGACAACGGACTAACTGTCTCGGTATCATTATCATCCGTGAAGTTAAACAAACTTCTTTCTGACTATGACACATATATCCCAGTGTTCATTGAAAACAAGGATTCAATGTCTTCTGAAGCAATCATTGCTTATTTATCAACAGGCGTGAGCATTGAAGAAGAAACGGACGAATAAAACCATCAAAAGCCTCAACAAAATCGTTGTGGCTTTTTTATTTGGATGGTTGACTATTTTTAAGAAAGGCATATTCTATTGCGATTTGAAAAACTCAAATGGGCGGCCTGGGACGAAAGTACATCTTTGGAGGTTTATTTCATGTACGAATTTGTAACAAAAAAGGAATACAGTCCTATCAGAAAAGAGATTGAGGATATCATCCGAACAGTCCAGTCGATCTTGAGGGAAGAAGACAAAGCACAAACTTTCCAGTTTAAACTGGTTGGCAGCGGTGGACGTCATCTAATCACGCGTATCAAGGGTGGCAACGCTGGATACGAC
>DCHU01000023.1:0-4406 GCA_002314915.1 Caryophanales bacterium UBA1744 | reverse complement strand
CCTTATTCTTAACCGAAACTATGAATGGTACCCAAAAACCAGAGCTTCCTTCTTTTTGGCATTCCAAAAGGCCATAAAGGGAACAAGATTTAACGCGATTGAAAACTCGACATCTGTCATTACGATCAAGCAAGTGTCCCAAAAAGATAAGAAAGTGTTGGTTGGTTGTGATTTCAGTGTCACCTTCATTCCGGAAGACAGTGAAGATAATGGCAACTACTATAAGTACGCTAGATTCAACAAAAACAATAATAATTACACATGGGAAATAAGGGATTTATCCGGGTTCTCTAACGAGAAATTGGCATGGATGATGGGATATTATGACGGAATTTGGAACGGTTTGAGGGACGAATATTTGAAGCTAAAGAATAACAACCCACAAAAGAAGCATTCATTCATCCTGTATTACGAAGCAATTAACAACCTTTACGATAGATTAAAATAGACTGTAAACAAGTGGAGCAAGATTAATATGACTGGACCTAAATACTGCATGAACTACGAATCCGGCGAATACGAATGGATTGAAGAAAACGGATTTAGCATCGATCAAGGTGAATTCGTATATAACTGGGATGACAGTGAATACCAAGCTGAAAGAGAGGAAGAAGAGGAAGAAGAACGTCGTCGTCAGGAGGAATACGAGCGAGAGGAAGAGGAACGAAGACTAAGAGAAGAAGAGGAGTGTCATAATTCATTCTGGAATGATGAAGACGAAGACTATTAGAATTGCCGTAAGCATTTAAGCGAAATTAGAAGGTGTATAATATAGCCAATGAACAACGGTTTGTTTTTAAGCAACTACCACATAGGCGAAGAAACTCCTGATGAGCGTTCTTTCTTTATGGACTTGGTGGCTAAACTCCATGCCAAATACCCACAACTAAAATCTAAATGCGACGCCATCTTTGATAAAGAAGGCCACGATTATTCAAAACGCGAAAGAGAACAAATCGTCTATAGGATATCCAAATCAATCTATAGAAATCTTTTAGTTGCCTCCGATACAGGAGAGGTGGATATCAACCATGCTTTAAGGGTAATCAAAACCCAACTTATAGAATGCTTACCTTACTACATGGTTAACGATGAAACCTTTTTCTCAGACAGAGGCTTTATTACTGAACCAATCAATATTTACGCATATTATCTCTTAAACGAAATGCAAAAAGAGATAACCAGAATGGAAATTGCTGGCAAATTCGAAGATAGGGCCGAGAGACTTGTCGATTTTACATATAACAACATGTTAAGGGCTTTAAAATCGTCTCTTGTCCTTTTATCGATCGGAGACGATGTTCACGGCCTCGCAACCTTCAGAGGATATGTTGAGTTGTTATCTCGTATAGTGCTCATGGATAACGAAGAAGCTATTAAGCTTGCGGTTGAATATAGTGACATGAATACTCTTCTTCAAGAACACAAACAAAACGACGTTCCTGACGGCCAAATGGATAAGAAACTCAAAGGCTTCCTGGTTGCTCACAACCTGACCAAAGGAGAGGCGGAAGACTTTTTGCTTAGAGGGTGGGCCAAAACGCCAAATGGCAAACCAATAACAAAACAAGCGGACATGATCAAATACGCTTTCGGTGATAACGCTAAGACTTATCATGATGTTTGGCATCAATGCAGCGAATTTGTTCACGAAGATTATGCACTTACTAATTACGACTTCTTCTCTATCAGAGAACAATATAAACTGAACATAGCGCAGGCAACGTCATTTTGCTTTCAACTATTCCAGAAAGGGCTCAGTAAAATGAACGGAAAATGCAGGACATGCGAAGAACTGCTCAATAGGCAAATCGGTGTTAAAGGTGGTTTAAATGGATAGTCCAATCGTCCCCGTTTTAATAGTCCTCTCGATTATCGTTGTGATTCTTTTGGTATGGGGATTCATTTGGCTTATTTCCCCACATGAGGATCAGACATGCGAGCTTGACCAGACAACCGTCAAAGAGATTAGAGAAAGAAGGTATCATGGTTCAGATTTGGAACAACAAGCGTTCCGCAGACTCTATGATGGTCTTAGAATTGGAGACTTTCTCCACACAAACCTTGTTATCCCAACCGGAAAAGACAGGACTACAGAAGTGGATGCCGTCCTCATCTCCAGGAAAGGGATTTTTGTTCTGGAAATCAAAAACATGAGAGGCATTGTCTACGGCAGAGAGGCCGATGAGCGTTGGAGACAGGTATCATTCAACAACAATATCGAGTTCAGAAACCCAATAATGCAAAATGAAAAACATTGCAAAGCTGTGATCAAACATCTTGAAGGCGATCCAGACGTTTTCAATGTCGTCATATTTGATAGATTAGATGGCCAAGATATAGATGTGTGGAATGAAAAGTGCATGTCGATAGATGTATTTATCAACACTTACCGTGACATGGAAAACAAATATTCAAAAGAAGAAGTTGAAAACTGGGCTATCGGTCTAGCGGAGTACCGAGCAACGGTAGGCGATATGGCCGATCATATAAATAGCATCACTCGTTAAAATGCGACGTTATTCTGAATCGGCACCGTTCAAAAAGAAAAGGCGAAGCGATCGCCTAATCATTTGCATTTATAAATCTGCTCTAAATTGAAGGGCAACTGATCCTCATAAACCATTCGTTTAGTGAGGATCTTTCCTTTTATAGAGCAATCCTCGGTCTCAACTGTAACGGACTCGCCAGCGGTCTTATCGCTATCAAGCAAGCAATACCATTCATGGCAGTTATCAACCTCCACATTCACTAATGGATAAATCTTCTCATAACTAGAAGTGCCATCAACCCTTAGCCACGCTCTCTTGAAGTGAATGGTTCTCTTAATCTCCGTGTAGCTGTTGATCAACACGATCGTGTTATCACTCATATCAAGGACCTCACAAGAAGATGTGTCCTCATCGAACAAACCATCTAGCCTTGAAGACTTAATGCCCTCAAGTACTACTCCGATCTTGCCAAAACCACCAACAGACGAGAAACCTATCTCTGGCAACGTCAGCCAATGTGAATGCAAAGGTGACACAACAACGTTCTTGCCATTCATCTTAACGAGGACATCCATATCAAAAGAGATAACTCCATAAATGTTCTTAAGAAGAATACCCTTATCAGAAACGGTTCTATTGAGTTCACCCTCTAAAGAAGTGATTGAATCATAGATTCTTGTCGCGACATACTCATCTCCAGCGTAATCGACCGTGCTCATACGTCTCTTAATCGCGTGTCTAGCCTCCAAATAGAGCGAATAAGCCTTTTTCTTGCGGTCCTTTGTTACTTTACCGTCCAACAAGAAAGCGGCCTTCCTAGAGGCGTATCCTGCATAGTCGGTGAACTTGTCCCCATCTACTTCTAAGAATCTTTGAAAAACTATATCATCATCAATAATCTTCTTTGCTTTCTTTATATCGATTGGAGTGCCGTATCCGTGCTTGTAGCAATCGCTCAGTTTAAGCGCGCCTTCATCTAGTCCGGCATCATACGCCATCTGGAAATACTTAAAGGCTTTATCGCCTTCAACAACCCCATTATTGGCCCTACCATAATATGCGATATATCCTAGAGGCCTGCACAAATCCCTATCGCCCGTAATCTCAAAGGCTTTAGACAAGTATTCCTCAGCTTTATAGAAATCAACAGGCTTTCCGCCTTCCCCACAGTAATACTGATATCCAACCGCTGCAAGAGTTATCGGATCATCGATATCCAATAATACTTTCTGTGATTTGTTATAGAACTCATCTATCTCAGGCGTATATCCATCACGGTCCATGCTATATTGCAGTGTATCCGCCAAGAGTCTCAATGCGTCAGGACCATAATCCCTATCCTTAAGCGATTTATCCCTATTGGCTACAATGCTAGTGACCGCCCCAATAATCCACTTGATACATTTCTTGAATCCATATATATCACCGTAATGGCTAATAAAAGTAGCAGTGGTCACAATCAATTGTCCATCATCACAGAATAATAAATCACCCTTAAAGCCATCCCTGTTATTCCTGCAACAAGACAAACAGTCATCATAAACCAAACAGTCAAGAAAACACTCAACCCTATCTTCATCTTCAGGATCAAGATTCCTCAATCCTGATAAGTAATCATCTATAGTCACATCACATACACCATCAACATCAGGTGTGTAATCAACATTCTCATCATAATCAGGCATTGCCTGTATGATCAAATCCCTCGCGTTCCAGCTATGTATGCCCATAGCAATATACTTGCCAAAGTCCTGTGCATTGATACGCACCGTCTTACTTGGTTTGCAGTCCATTGAAGAACCATCATTAATCTCGTTTGTCATACATCTATTATCTCACCATCAACACTCATTGTTATCTATTAAACAAAGACATATAACACACCAGATTATACCGATAATGTTTATAATCTAT
>DCHU01000070.1 GCA_002314915.1 Caryophanales bacterium UBA1744 | reverse complement strand
AATAAGCCTAAGCCGATTTCCTTGTCGTTCATCTTTGCTGATTTGTCTTTGAACTGTGTCATACGTGAGAGTTCTCCCATGTAGAGGTAGTTCTGAGCTATTGCGTTTAACTCAGCATGAGCGGAGACTGATGACTGAAGGAAGATGGTTGTCTTCTTTGGGTCTAAGCCTGAAGCCAAGTAGAATGCAGCGATATCTCTTGAATTTGCTCTAAGGACCTCTGGGTCGATAGGGAGAGTTAAAGCATGCAAGTCTGCGATGAAGATAAAGACCTCGCCTTTATCCTGAAAGTCTTTGAAGTGTCTTAATGCACCGATGTAGTTACCGAGAGTTAGTTGTCCGGTAGGTTTGATTCCTGATAATATACGTTCCATAGCGCTTATTATAATTAATTGTTAGATTCTTGCACCAAAAACTATAAGAATGTCTATAATGTAGACATGATTAAAATCTACTATTCCCCAAGTTGTTCGAGCTGCAGAAAAGTGAAGAAGTGGTTCGAGGATGAGAAAATCCCATATACCGGTAAAGACATTTTTAGCGGTTCTTTGACAACGGAGGATATCAAGGAGATCATTCAGAAATGCGAAGATGGCACCGATGACATCATCTCCCCAAGAAGTAAAATCGTTATGGAGAATAACATTGATTTCGACTCAATGAAAATCTCTGAGTTAATCGAATTCATCAAGAAGAACCCATCAATTCTCAGAAGACCAATCATCGTAGATGATAGAAAAGTACAAGTCGGATATAACGAGGAAGAAATTAGAACATTTATCCCTCGCGCAAGACGTATCGCGGAATTCAACTGTTCACCTGACTGCCCACGCTATGGATCGTGCGAAACGTCCCTTGATCAGTTAGGAAAGATCAAACTAAAAAAATAAGCACTTCAACCTGAAGTGCTTTTTCTTTTATTCTTTCTCGTCTTCTTCGTATGCTGCTAAAGCTCTTGCTACTTTTGGCTTTTTGTTGATGACGAATGGGATGTTTCTTTCTTCAAGGAGTTTTCTCAAGTTGTTCTCGGCATCGCTCATGTTGTTTGCTTCGAGTTCGACTTCGTAGTCCATTCTTCCTGAGTAGGCGTTCTTATCGATTGATAATTTGCCATCCATATAAGGAACGTCGATTCTTTTTGTTGTTAAGCTTGTCTTTACAAACAGCTTATCGACATCGATATCTAACATCGTTAAGAATCTTTTGATGTCACCCTCTGGGAAGACGTGTTTTTCAGTAAATTCTTCAAAGTCGCCTCTGCTCCAAGAACAATTCTTTTCGAGAAGTCCTGTTGCAAGCGGGGTCTTCAATGTCATTTCAAAGAGTCCCCATTTCTCTCTTACTCTAAGTGCGATTCCCTCTTTTCTCAGAAGCGAGTCCGCCGTATCGATATAGAAATTGGTCTGATAGTACTCACCATAGTGCTTAAATTCATCACGAAGTTTTGAATAGTCTTCTTTCGAGACCAAGACTTTTGCTTCAATTTCAATTGCGTTGCTCATATTTATGTCTCCGTGTGGTATTATAACCCCATGAACAATTTATTACTCTCATCAACTTCAGATTTTTTGACCCAAAACCTTTGGTGGGTCATCGCTTCCGTCGTTTTAATCGGTGTCGGACTTTATCTAGTTATTTCCGCTTTTATCCCTAAAAAGAAGAAGGATGCAGCGAAAGTCGCAACTAAGCCAGAATACCTTGCTGCTCTAGGAGGAGAAGAAAACATCCTCGAGAAAGAACTCAAGGGATCAAGAATCGTAGTCAAACTTCAGGACTACACAAAAGTGGATCAGGAGAAATTAAAAGAAGCCGGTGTTACGGGCTTCATTGAAATGTCTGATAAATTAACCTTGGTTATCAAGGACAACGCTGACAAAGCGTTTGAAGTAATATTCGGAACTAACGATTAAAGACGTTGTCTCTCAAATCTTCGACTGGCAATCCCATGACGTTGTCATAAGAACCTTCGATACATTTGATGAGACCTGCCTCATCTTGAATTCCATAAGCGCCAGCCTTATCTAATGGTTGGTGTTTTTTAATGTAATCCCAAATCTGCTCATCACTGAGTTCATTGAATACTACGGTGGACATAACGGATCTATTGATTTCAACGCCCTTGCCTATATATGTATATCCGGAGATAACTGTCTGCTTCTTTCCAGACTCGTTTTTTAGCATCTCAAACGCAACATCTTCAGTATGTGGTTTTCCAAGTACAACGCCATCTAATAAGACAATTGTGTCGCAGGCGAGTATCTCATCATTCGGGTGAGATTCTCTTATGGCGTAGGCTTTAAGCTTGCTTTCCTCGACAGGTAATTCAAAAGGAGAGACCTTTCCTTCGATTGATTTTTCATCAACGACAGGGACGATGATCTCGTATTCTTTTATGAGCTTAGCCAGAAGCTCCTTTCTTCTAGGAGAGCCTGATGCAAGGATGAACATAATTATTCAACGACGTTCATGATGACCGGAACGATCATTGGAGAACGCTGAGTCTTTCTGTAGATGTAGTGGGATACAGAGTTCTTGATCGCACCTTTGATTTCTGCGAATGTGACTCTGTTCTTCATTATTGTGTTTATTGCTTCTTCGGCAGCCATCTGAGAATGTCTCATCAAGTGTGTGTCACCTGTGACAGCGAATCCTCTTGCATAGAGAACTGGAGCTGAAACGAGTTTGTTCTTTTTGGCATCAACGCCGACAATGACTGCGACCATACCGTCGTTCTTGAGCTCTTCTCTATCGTGGATGACAGCATTTGACAATCCGTCCAAATCATTACCGTCGATATAGACATCTTCAGCCTGGACGTGTCCGTTTCTAAAGACCTCGTGATTCTTAAGCGTTAAGACATCGCCGTTATCGCAAACGAAAGTGTTGTCCTTAGGGATTCCAATTGCTTGGCCGATTTCTGTGTGAAGTTTAAGCATGCGGTATTCACCGTGGACTGGCATAAAGTATTTAGGATTTGTCAAACGGAGGATAAGTCTCAATTCCTGTCTTGAAGGGTGTCCAGATGAGTGAAGGGAGAACGCTAAGCTGTTCTGCTTAACATCTGCGCCCTGTTTAACGAGCATATTAACCAATTTGTCGACTAATGCACCGTTACCTGGAATTGGGTTTGAAGAGAAGATGATTGTGTCTCCAGGGAGGATTCTGACGTTCTTATGGTCGCCTCTTGCAATACGTGAGAGTGCAGCCATTGATTCGCCTTGTGAACCTGTGCAAAGAATGCAGACTTCGTTTGCTTTGTAGTTGCGGAGCATATCATCGGAAATAAGGGATGTATCAGGAATTTTGATATATCCGTATCTTCTAGCCAAGGAAACGACTGTCTCCATTGAACGGCCTAATATGCAGATTTTTCTATTGTGTTCTACAGCGACTTCAACGACCTGTTGGATACGGTTGATGTTAGAAGAGAATGTCGAGACGATAATACGTGCTGGCGCTTTTTCAAAGATGTCTTGGACACCTTGTTTAACCGCTGTTTCAGATGGAGTGTATCCTTCGATTTCAGCATTTGTGGAGTCTGCCATTAAAAGGTCGACACCCTCCGTTCCTAAAGCTGCCAACTTTGAAATTTCAAAGTTAGGTCCAACTGGTGTGAGGTCGACTTTAAAGTCTCCCGTCTCGATGATTCTTCCTTGCTTTGTATCAATGCAGATACCGAAAGCGTCTGGGATGGAGTGGGTAACTCTAAAGAAAGTGACGTGGAAGTCGTCAGCGATATCGACGACTGAATCGGAATCGAATTCCACGATCTTGACGTCTTCTTTGACTCTTGCGTCTTCGAGTTTGTGTCTGATTAATGCGGCAGCAAGTCTTGGGGCATAGATAACTGGAATATTTACGCTTCTGACTAAGAATGGGATGCCGCCGATGTGGTCTTCGTGACCATGTGTTATGAACAATGCTTTGATTTTGCCTCTGTTGTTTCTCAAATATGTGTAGTCAGGGATGACATAATCAACGCCTGGAAGGTTTGCTTCAGGGAATCTGACACCCGCATCGACCATTATTAAGGAACGCTCTGTTTCAAAGCAGTATGTATTCTTTCCGACTTCACCCAGTCCACCTAGGGCGAATATGTTCACTGGTGATTCATATTTAACCATATAAAGAAATACCTCCTTGTTTGCAATAGCAGAAATTGCGATATGTACGTAGTTTTCTTGGCTGTACTATATCACGGGTTTTCCGATTTCATAAATGAATTTGTATGAAAGTGCTTAAATAGACAACAAAAGAGCATAAATGGTATAAAAAAAGACCTGAAAGGCAGGTCTGATTTATATTTCAACTGAACCAGGAATAACCTTCATCGGATCTTTTGGATCGATGTGATCGTAATACAATCTTCCGGATAAATGGTCAATTTCATGCTGGAGAACGATTGCGTCAAATCCTCTGGCGGTGATTTTCACATAGTCGCCGACATAAGCATCGTATGCTTTGACATCGATTCTGAATGAGCGGTAAACGTGTCCTGGATGATCATTATCGACGGATAAGCAACCTTCGCCGTTTGACAAGTAGCATTGCTTGATTGAATTAGCGACTATTTTTGGGTTGACGAGCTGGTAAGTAACATACTCGCCTTCCTTCGCGCCTTGGTAGTGAATGACAAGCATCTGTTTATTGACTCCGATCTGTGGAGCAGCGAGTCCAACGCCTTCTCTAACCTCTTTGTGTTTCTCTCTAAATTCGTCATCTTGAGAGTCTTTTAGATACTGGAGCATCGCATCCAATGTATCTTTGTCTGCCTGGCTTAATGGCATTTCAACCTCAACGCATTTCTCGCGCAAGGATTTCTGTGTATCTTTAACTATCTTTAACATCGGGGTTAATTGTAGCACAAAGAGAGAAAAAACTTTAAGATAAGTGCTATGGAAAATAATCTTGCTAAGGTCTTGGAAGAATTTAAAGGTGCATTCGACAATGATCCACGTGTCATTGCGATGAAAAAAGCTGAAGAAAAACTCTATGAAGACCCAGAATTAATCAAACTGGTTTTGAAGAAGAACGCTATAGAAGATCAATATCAGATGGTCTTGAAGACCAAAGGTGAAAAATCGGAAGAAGCTAAAGCGGTGGAGAAAGAGTTATATGAAATAAAATTGGCTCTTGATACAAATCCGACCGCCAAAGAGTATAACGATGCATTTATCGTTGTCAGAGATTTGACGATGCATATCGATGATATCGTATTTGGGCCATATAGACGCAAGTCCATCGCGGAGGAATTCTAAATGTTGAAACTAGTATCAGGAAAATACCGTTCTAGAAGCATTGATGTACCTCCAAGTGTGACTGTACCAACGAAATCGATGGTCAGAACTGCAATAGGTAATGCTCTTCAGGATGAATTAAGAGGGGCT
>DCHU01000050.1:799-3720 GCA_002314915.1 Caryophanales bacterium UBA1744 | reverse complement strand
GAGCGTGCTGCACGCGTATTCGCGGGCTCAGACTTCTACTTAATGCCATCGAGCTTCGAACCATGCGGATTGTCCCAGATGATGGCAATGAGATATGGAACTATCCCAATCGTCCATGAGACCGGCGGTCTTAAGGACTCTGTCAGAGCATATTCAGACTTCGATGGAATCGGAGATGGATTCTCATTCTCATCTTACACATCTAAAGCGTTACTTCTTGCTATATCCCAAGCCGTTAAGGTCTACTTTGGTCAGCAGGATGTCTTCTATACCATCAGAGACAGATGTATGAAGAAAGACTTCTCATGGACCAAATCAGCGTTGGTATACGAGAAGATGTACTCCGATGTTGGAGGAGAGGGTTCCGATCCTGGAATTACATTCTTAGAGGCATATAACACCTTAAAGGATCTCTATGAGGGGCTTGAGGAATCTAGAAACGAATATCTAGCAACAAAGAAGGATTCCTACTCCAATATCATTCAGATCCGCATTGAAGGACCTGGTGAAGGAACGTTCCATGTTAAGTTCACCAAAGAGGACGGCATGGATATTGAGCCTGTAAGCTGCAGTGAGGCTGACTGCTTCATTGCCGCAACGTTAGATAACCTTGTCGGTATGGCTACTGGAACTGTTAGTGCGGACAAGCTGTTCATCACCGGACAGATGAAAGTGGAAGGCAACGTTTCTAAAGGCGCGCAGATGCGTTATTTAATTGGAAAGAAAGAATTCTAATAAAAAATACAAAAATTATTGAGCGGAGTAAAAATTATTCCGCTCTTTTTAATGCGCGTACACGTATATAAATGTATAGGAATAAAAGGGCTAAAAATAAAAAAATAAAAAATTTTTAAAAAAAGTGTTGCACATTATTTTTTTGCTAGTATAGTTATGTGTTCGCCCGACGAACGAGCCAGAAATTGGTGAAGCAACAATCAATAGATTGTTGATAAAGAACGGGGCGATGCATCATTACTCAAAGAACCGAAAGAACGGAACTTGTGAAAGAAACCGGCGTAAGGGGACATGAGAAAACCATCCAACCAATGGCTGAGGTTGCAAGACTTCAGTGGAGAGGGAAGAACGTGTTAGGAAGCTAACATGAAGAGGCCCGCTCGACAGGATAGGAAAGAGAAAAACGAGTCGCAGGTCCTAACAAGGGCTGAGCGGAAACGCCTCTGACCGAAGAACGACGACGAATCGAATCGACCACAAAACGAGCGATGAGACGTAGCGCCGGAACCCATTGGAAAGCAATCAGTAGACAACCGAGAGGTTGCGGACTGATGTAGCGGAAGAACCGAAGGCCTCGAAAGAGGAACAGGGGAAACCGAAACCGAACCAGCTTGAAGCAGGACTCACCGAGGACGTAAGAAATCGGGCAAGGCGCTTGCAAGACTGGATCATCGACCAGCTGATGGAACCTCAAGCAGTTGAGGATCGTCACCTAGGCCTCTGATCAACCCCGAGCAATCGAGGATGACCCACCTAGGAGGAAAGCGGAGAAGACCTAATAAACAGAAGAGATTCTGAAGAAGAGGTCGGAGCCAAATCAGTTGAAAGACGGAGGGCAGATGGAAGTCTGCTAAGCCTCGGCTCAAAGGAGAATCCCGTAAGGGAAAGGACGAGAGCAGGGAACGAAGCGATGAAGGCAAGTCAACAATCGTAAGATTGGGAGGACGGTTGGAGCTAATCCGTAAAGACGATGATAAAGCGGGGGAACAAAATGAACCCGCAGGAGAATCAAAACTATCTGATCCGTGAGGAAAGGACAGGAGGATTCCCGGAACGACCCAGCACAAAGATATCGCTCGAAAGAACGATAGGACAAATTCTGGGTGATTGCTAAGAGATAAGATGGCAAGAGATGGAGTACCCTCCATCGCAAAGAGCTAGACCTCTCCGAATCGTAAGATGCGGGCAGGGGTGCTAAGAGCGTATGATGCAAACGGGGGAGGCAGCGAGAGCTGTCTTTTTTTCTTGTTTTTTGCCTTTGGAGTGGAGTGATTTGCCACTCCATTTTCTTTTAAGGGAATTACTTAAGATTTTTTTAATGTATATGTTTGACAATTTATGTAATAAAACACATAATTTTTTTGTCCTAGAAAACATACATATTCAAAGACGATTTGGATTTTGACAAAGAGTCATAAATGCAGGCCAATCCTCTGCGAGAATGGTGATAATCTTATCGCCTTATTGATTGATAACTCGACGGTTATCTAAATTTTGTAAGTTGGTTACTTTACAACCATTAAAAGCACTCGCGTGCAACTTGTAAAACTTATCAATAAGAGTAGTAAAAGTATCTTACTATATAGACTCTATGTCTCATCCTGTGATGAATGAAGTTTGAAGTGGCCGCGGTGTTAAGCGGCTACTTTTTGTTTGTAGGAGGTAAGTATGGCCCGTGTAATCATTATTGGCTGTGGCGGTGTTGCCACAGTTGGCATCACAAAGTGCTGCCAGCACCCAGAAGTTTTTGAGGAGATCATGATCGCTTCAAGAACAAAATCCAAATGTGACGCTCTCGCAGAGAAATTAAGACCAACAACGAAAACGGTTATTCACACAACTGCTATTGATGCAGGTGATGTTAATCAGGTCATCGCTCTTATTAAAGAATTCAAGGCTGATATGGTCATGCACCTCGGCATGCCATTCCACAACCTCGTCATCATGGACGCTTGCTTAGAGTGCAAGATTCACTACCTCGACACAGCTGAATATGAGCCAGAGGATGTTGATGAGCCAGTCTGGAGAGCAAGATATGAGAAGAGAGTCAAAGAGTTAGGATTCTCAGCATATTTTGATTACTCATACCAGTGGGAATATCGCGAGAGATTCGAAAAGATCGGCAAGATTGCTCTCTTAGGATGCGGATTCGATCCAGGAGTCACTCAGGCATATGTCGCTTATGC
>DCHU01000050.1:0-738 GCA_002314915.1 Caryophanales bacterium UBA1744 | reverse complement strand
GGTGGTGATCACGGCTATAAGTTCGCAACAAACTTCAACCCAGAAATCAACTTACGTGAAGTCTCATCTCCAGGCGCTTACTATGAGAATGGCAAGTGGCACACAATCGCTCCAATGAGCATCATGAACCCATATGATTTCGACGAAGTCGGAGTCAAGAATATGTACCTTCTCCACCATGAGGAAACTGAGTCTATCGCTAGATGGTTCCCAGAGGTTAAGAGAATCAGATTCTACATGTCATTCGGCGACGCATACATCCAGCACATGAACTGCTTACAGAATGTCGGTATGTTAAGAACAGACCCAATCATGTACAACGGAGTTGAAATCACTCCAATCCAGTTCTTAAAGGCCCTCTTACCAGACCCAGCAACCCTCGGACCAAGAACTGTCGGTAAGACAAACATCGGCTGTATCTGCCGCGGCAAGAAAGACGGCAAGCCAGTCAGCTACTACATCTATAACGTCTGCGACCATCAGGAATCCTACAAGGAGACTGGCTCACAGGCTATCTCATACACAACAGGAACACCTGCTATGTGCGGCGCTATGATGGTCCTCACAGGAAAGTGGACAAAGCCAGGCGCAAGAACATGCGATGAATACGATCCAGATCCATTCATCGACGCACTCAACAAGTACGGCCTTCCAACAAGGGAGAACTTCAATCCTAAGATGATTGATGACTCATATGACAATCTTTGATAATCGCCTTACGTTCGTCCGCTTAAAGGA
>DCHU01000058.1 GCA_002314915.1 Caryophanales bacterium UBA1744 | reverse complement strand
GATTTAAGGACTTTTTCCGCCCATAGCGGATTTCTTCTTACTCCATCTATAGCTGAAATATCTCTATGACAAGTTTGATAGAACAAGTCATTAGCAATTTCTAATTGGGAACGTATTGTCTTGTTCAACAGCGCTCTTGGCCAGCCACCTCTACATATTGAATGAATTAACGCATCAATAGTTAATTTTGACTCAACAAATTCCATTTCTTTTCTTTGAAACAGATTCAATAAAGAGACTTCGCCTGATGATTCACCACTTTCATATAAACTCATAGGATACATTTTAAGAGTCGAAATCCTAGTTGTTCCTGTGTGTGGTGTTTCAACATTTTGTGAAGAAGACCCAGTTAATATATATAATCCAGTTTCATTTCTATCGTCTATCGATTTACGAATTGCTCCCCAGATTTTAGGTGCATCTTGCCATTCATCAAATAATCTAGGGTTTTCTCCAATCAGTAATTTGGAAGGCATATTTTCAGCTACGCTTAAATAGTTTTCTCTTTTATCTTCGTCTTGAAATTCAATGAAACTATTAGATTTTTGCTTTGCAGTTGTTGTCTTTCCGCATCCTTTTGGACCAACAATCAATGTTGCACCGAATGATTCTAATTTTAAATCAAGCAAATCATCTACAATTCTTTTTTTATAATTATTCATAATATCACCAAAAATATAATGACACTCTTATCCACTTCTTTCAATATTACTTTACATATTTGTTATGTTTTATTTTACATATTTGTTGTGTTCTATTTTACATATTTGTTATGTTTTATTTTACATGTTTTTGTAGAATAATTTCATAACAGATTAAAATCAAATCCCTAACGGGCTTGATACTTCTTAAAGAATAGTTTTCTTCGCCGATCGAATGTGTCCGCTACTGATAATTAAAAAAGGCATCCGGCAAAAATGGATGCCTATTATTACATTTATAAAATGAAAGGGGTCGATTATTCTTTCAAATGGACAAACACCGTTTCTTTAGATGGTCATGATTTCCTTCTGCTTAACAGCGAGGACTTCATCAATTGCCTTATTTGAGGCGTCAACGACCTTCTGGATGTCTTCTTCGACTCTATCCTTGTAGTCATCTGACATTGAATCGTCATCTTTGATTAAGCTAAGGTAGTCACGTCTGATGTTTCTGACAGCGACCTTAGCATCATCTGCTAAACCCTTTGCCTGCTTTGCGATATCACGTCTGACATCCTCGGTGAGAGGTGGGATGATAAGGCGGATGCAGTCTGCTTCAACCTGTGGGTTGATGCCGAGGTTTGCAGCCTGAAGAGCGGTTGCGATTGCCTTGATGTCTTCTCTTGAATAAGGCTTAACAACGAGCTGACGTGGTTCAGGCATGTTGATTGAGGATAAAGACGAGATATCCATCTTCTCTCCATAATAATCGCACTGGATGCCTCTTAACATTGCAGGGTTTGCTCTGCCGCTTCTGAGCTTTGCGAAATTGTTCTTAAGAGCCTCAATGGTCTTGTCCATGTTGCTCTTGGCTTCGATTACTAAATCGTCCATATATTACTCCTTTGAAATGATGCTTCCGACTTTTTCGCCCTTCAACACTTTGATGACATTATTTGAGTCACTCATATTGAAGACGTGAATCTTGATGTTTGTGTTGCTTAACATCGCAACTGCTGTTAAATCCATAACTCCGAGCTTTTTCTCGACAACTTCCTGATATGTGAGGTGTTCGATGAGTTTTGCATCTGGGTTGACTCTTGGATCTGAGTCTAGAACACCCTCCACTCCATTCTTGCCCATGAGAATTGCCTCGGTTCCAACGTCTAACGCTCTTAATGTGGCGCAAGAATCGGTTGTGAAGAATGGTGAGCCAGTACCGCCCGCAAAGATGACTACACGGCCGTTGTTTAAATGGTGGACTGCCTTACGTTTGATATAAGGTTCGCAGACCTGAGGGACATTGATTGCAGACATGACTCTTGTGTCGAGCCCAATTTCTTCGAATGCAGACTGAAGAGCAAGAGCGTTCATGATAGTGCCAAGCATCCCCATGTAATCGCCTGTGGACTGGTCAATTCCGACTTTTTCGGCAAGTCTTCCTCTCCAAATGTTTCCGGCTCCAACGACTACTGCGACATGAACTCCAAGGTCTGTTGCTTCTTTTACAGTTTTGGCAACAGAGTCTAATTTTGTCTTGTCATAGCAAGACTTGTCTTTGGTATCCTGCAAGGATTCACCCGAGACTTTAATGATTACAGATTTATATAATGGTTTCATATTGCATATATTATACATAAAAATTGTATCGACGATAGGATTATAAAAAGATAACCGAAGTATCGTCACCAAATATATGTTGGCTTCCATAAGTAGCAAAACCCGTTTGATTATATTGACATTTATTTCTATATATAGAAATAAAAAGGGGATCTCGAATGCTTTTATTGAACTTTTTAGGAGTTATTTCTTCTTGCCTTCTCTCGGTTACGGAACAAAACATATCTATCGCAAAAGCGAATGAAGCCATTGGCGCCCCAATATTCTATGGAAACACTAATTATATTGTAGGTATTCACAGTGGTGGCATCCACAATTGGTTGATAAATTATAATGTTGCCTATAGGATTTCTTCATACATCGAATCATGGATAATTAATGCAAGAGTCGATTGGGCGTTGTAAGGGGGCTATTATGAAAAAATATATGTGTCTGACGTTATTCATTGCCATATCTTCACTAGCCTTATGTTCTTGTGCATCCAAAAACAGCTACTACTACAAAGAATCCAGAGAGGTTACATATTCCCTCCAGGAAAACAAATACTATTATGAATTTGGCGAGGTTCGATTGAAGTTCTCGGATAATTGCAAGTATTACTCGCAATCCTTCAAAAGAGTTGATATCAAGGATTTTGATTTCGAAACATCCTTCAGGGTTTTCTATGACCATTGGGATGCATCCGAACCACCAATGTGGTACGTAACCCACGCATTCGCAGCTTAAATTGGTTCTTCTTATGGAGAGCCTTTTTTAAACCAAAAATTTCCTTTCTATTAATGCAAAAGAGACAAAAGAAAAGGTGCCGGATTAACCGACACCCTACTGTGCCACTTAAGTGGAATTTTGATAAGACCCTGTAAAACACTAGAATTTTATAGGTTCGAATCTTTATTTGTTTTAACGTTATTCAGCAGCTTTTTCGATGCCTTCGCCAACCTGGAAGCGGACGAATGAGACGACCTTGTTGTGCTTCTCTTCCATGACCTGAGCGATGGTCTTTGAACCATCCATGAGGTATGCCTGGAATAATAAGCATGACTCTGAAAGTCTCTTGTCAACCTTACCCTGAGCGATCTTTGCCTTAGCCATTTCTGGTTTTGAAGCAAGTTTTGGATCAGCAGCGATTTCAGCAAGAGCGATGTTCTGCTCTCTCTCGCGGATGTCAGCTGGGACATCTTCAAGAGCGATGTATGCTGGGTTGTTAGCAGCGATGTGCATTGCTAAGCCGTTTGCGAGTTCTGCGTCAGCCTTTTCAAGAACGACATAGACAGAGATCTTACCACCCATGTGGATGTAAGCTCCAACGCCCTGTCCTTCTGCTGGGTTGCAGACTGAGAATCTTCTGAAGCCGAGCTTTTCGCCGAGAGCAACTGATGCATCGTTGAATAATGCAGCTGTGCCTTCAACAGCAGCCTCTAATGAAGCTGGCTCGTTCTGCATGACATACTGTAAGCAGCCTTCTGTTAATTCGATGAACTTGTCTGAACGTGCAACGAAGTCTGTTTCGCAGTTGATTTCAACAACGCCAACTTTTCCGCACTTTTCGCAGACTTTGACTTTTGTTAAGCCCTCAGCAGCTGTTCTATCAGCACGCTTTGCAGCTTTAGCGATTCCTTTTTCACGGAGATAGTCGATAGCTTTCTCGACGTCCATTCCGTTCTCTTCAAGAGCCTTCTTGCAGTCCATCATGCCTGCGCCGGTTCTTTCACGAAGAGTTTTGATTAAAGCGATTGTATTCTGGTCAGCCATTATTTTGCCTCTCCTTCTGCAGCTGGAGCAGCAGCTTCTGCCTTAGGTGCAGCTTCTGCAGCCTTCTTAGCAGCCCATCTTGCTCTTCTTTCTTCCTGGATCTTAGCATTGCGTGCTTCTCTCTCCTGGCGAGCCTGACGGATTGCAGCTCTACGCTGTTCATTTGCGATGTCAGCAGCCTTGACTGCGTCCTTCATTGTAGCTTCTTCGCCTTCGTCTTTGACGTAAGCAACTGCTGTGATGCCGCCCTTTGATTCGATGATAGCGTCTGCTAAGACTGAAACTAAGAGCTTGACTGATGCAGATGCATCGTTGTTTGAAGGGATTGCGAAGTTAACTGTATCTGGATCATCGTTTGTATCGCAGATTCCGAATACTGGGATGTTAAGCTTCTTTGCTTCTGTGACTGCGTTGTGCTCGACTGATGGGTCTGTGACAACGATAGCCTGTGGGAGTCTTCTCATCTCTTTGATACCGCCAAGGTTCTTAGAGAGTTTTTCCATCTCTTTTCTTAAGACAGCAACTTCCTTCTTTGGAAGAGTGTCAAATGTTCCGTCAGCTTCCATAGCTTCGAGATCTTTGAGGTGTTTGATTCTGCCCATGATTGTGCGGAAGTTTGTTAATGTGCCGCCTAACCATCTGTTAGCGATGTAGAATGAACCTGAACGGGTTGCTTCATCGATAACGATCTGCTGTGATGATGGCTTTGTGCCAACAAATAAGACTTTGCCGCCATTGTCGACGATTTCTTTTAACTTAGCATATGCTGAGTTGACCTGTGCGACTGTCTTTGTTAAATCGATAAGGTAAATGCCATTTCTTGCACCGTAGATGAATCTGCCCATCTTTGGGTTCCATCTGCGTGTCTGGTGTCCGAAGTGAACTCCTGCTTCGAGAAGTTTCTTCATTGTCATGATAGGAGCATTTGGATCTCTCACGACATCAGCCATTGTGACCTCGGCTGCAGGTGCTGTCTCTGCGACAACTTCCTTGATTTCGTCACTCATTTTTGTGACCTCCATTTGTTTGTGCCTCCCTCGCTTCTAACAACTGACCACCCTGACGATTTTTAAACTTCTTCGTCCATCAGGGAACACGGTGCTGAATCCACGAGGTGTGTATTTGGTCTCTCTTAGAGAGCCGACGAAGATTATATCAGCAGTATCCGAATCTACAAAGCAAAATATTTAAAAAGGGATTATCAATTAGATAACCCCTACTGGTTTTTGTTCTTTTTCGTCCTTGGGAAATAGTCCTCGTATTGCTTCTTCATTTGCTTAGTTGAAACATGCGTGTAAACCTGAGTCGTATTTATCGATTCATGGCCCAATAATTCCTGAATAACTCGCAAATCGCCACCTTTTTCAAGTAAATTGGTTGCATACGAGTGTCTCATGATATGCGGATGAAGGCCAAAATAGTAGCCTGTTTTTTCTTCTATTTGCTTGAGGATATACTCCAGTCCTCGGACCGTTAAATTCTCTCCTCTAGCGTTCAAAAAGAATGCGTCAGCATCTCTAATGCTTTTGTGCTTAGTGTACAAAATCGGCCTTATTTTCTTGAGATACACCTGCATCGTTTCGCCACACTCTTTGGTGAATGGAGAGTATCTTTGCTTGTTTCCTTTACCGATTATGTTGAGCATTCTGTTCCTGAAATCGATGTTTCTCGCCCTCAATCCAACGAGCTCAGAAGCACGGATTCCTGAGGCATAGAGCAACTCCAAAATCGCTTGATCACGAGGCATTAAGAAGTCCGTTCTTTTCTTGTTTTCCTCTAGCAATGCGGCCACTTGTTCATCGGTCAAAACTCGAGGAAGCCTCTTCTCTTTTGAACGGGTGTGGATGTAGATAAACGGGTTCTTTTTGACGTAACCATTGTCGAGCATAAAAGCATAGAAACCTCTGAGAGCGGTCATTCTTCTCTGATTGCTTCTCGTCGATCTCCCGTTGATGATCTCGGTCGTTAGGAAATTGCGGATAGTGTCCTTATCAACGTTATCGTAAAGGATGTCCTCGGTATTGATGTATGACAAAAACTTCTCGATGTCCCTCTTATAGGAATCGACTGTGTGCTTGGAGTATCTTTTAACCTTCTCTAAATGCTCAAGGTATTCTTTTTCTTCTCTAATCATTTACTCTTATCCAATAAGAGTTTATCGAATCTAAACTGTTTTTTATAGATGGCTCTCTATTTTCTTTTCTCGCACCAGGGATTAAAGCCCAGTTTGCGTTCATTGGCTGGAAGTATCCACCCGTTGCGTGAAGGATATAATCGGTCAAAGCGCCTAAGATTGTGGTCTTTGGCACCTCAATGAACTCTTTTCCTTCGAGTTTGCGGGAGATATTGATTGCAGCAAGGATTCCCATAGCCGCACTTTCAACATAACCCTCAACACCGCTTAATTGACCGGCGATGAAGATATTTGGTTTAGCTTTAAGTGATAAATCCTCGTTCAAAACGACAGGTGATTTGATGTATGAGTTTCTGTGCATAAGTCCATAACGGACAAATGTCGCGTTCTCAAGTCCAGGTATCATCTGGAACACTCTTTTCTGTTCTGGATATGTAAGGTTGGTCTGGAATCCGACTAAGTTAAAGCAGTCACCAAGTTTGGTATCCTGTCTCAACTGAACAACTGCGTATGGTTTTGGGTGTTCTTCTGTTCCAAGTCCAAAAGGCTTTAATGGTCCATGTCTTAAGGTCTCAATGCCTCTAGAGGCGATAACCTCAACTGGTAAGCACGATTCAAAATAGTGAGTGTCAAACTCATGCAACATAGCGCGTTCTGCGCCGACGAGTTCTCTAACGAATCTCTCGTACTCCATGCGATTGAATGGGCAGTTGATATAGGCCGCATCATCCTGGTCGAATCTTGATTTGTAGTACGCTTTAGTAAAATCGATTGAATCTTTCTTAACGATTGGAGCGGATGCATCAAAGAATGAGAGGCTCTTTTCACCCATTACTTCTAGCAAAGCATCCATCAGTTTTCCGTCGGTTAAAGGACCGGTTGCAATGATTGTTGGGTCATCGCTTAATTCGGTTACTTCTTCCTCGTGGAGCACTAAATTAGGGAAAGATTTGATTTTTGCTGTGATATTTTCCGCAAAAAGCTCTCTATCTACGGATAAAGCCGCACCTGCAGGCACTGACGAGACTTCTGCTGCTTCCATCATGATGGAGCCCATTATCCTCATTTCTTCTTTGAGAAGACCGCAGGCATTATCTAATTTATAACTCTTTAACGAGTTGGAGCAGACGAGTTCTCCGAAGAGCGCAGTCTCGTGTGCGTGGTCGTTATATGCTGGACGTCTTTCATAGAGATGAACCTCATATCCCTTCTTCAAAAGGAAAAAGGCGGCCTCGCTTCCGGCTAGGCCAGCCCCAACGATGTTCACTCGTTTATTTGCTTCCACGGCGTCCTTTCTTCTCGAGTTTGTTGATCCACTCGACGTGACGACACTTAGGGAAATTGGTGCAGCCAATATATTTGGCTTTCTTTCCCATCTTATAGACAAGGTGACCAGTCTTGCAGTCTGGGCACTTTCTCAAATAGTCAGCTTCTGTATAGACGATGACTTCTTTCTTTTCTTTGTTTTCGTTGTCCTTGATGTATTTACATGCTGGATAACCGCTGCATGCGACGAACTTATCGCCTTTAGCGTTCTTTCTGTAGACGAGTGGTTTGCCACACTGTGGGCATAACTCGCCTGTCTGTTCTGCTTCAACTGTTGGTTTCTTTGGTTTGAAGTTGCACTCTGGATAGCGTGAGCAAGCGATGAACTCGCCGAATCTGCCCTTCTTGATAACGAGCGGGCTTCCGCAATCTGGGCACACTTCTCCGGTTTCTTTCTCGTGATCCTTCCACATGTAAGCCTGAACGCTGTCAAACTTGGCGATGAAAGGGTAATAGAAATCGGTCATAGCCTCTTTTCTAGTTGTTTCTCCTTCGGAGATCTGGTCTAACTGGCCTTCCATGTTAGCGGTGTATTCAGTTGAGATCAATTCTGGGAAGTACTTATTTAAAACGAATGTGACTCTCTTTCCATCTTCTGTTGGAGTGACGATACCGCCCTTGATTGAGATGTATCCAACTTCCTTAAGTCTCTGGATTGTAGCAGCGTAAGTTGAAGGTCTTCCGATTCCCACTTCTTCCATTGTCTTAACGACTTTAGCTTCGGTGAATCTAGCTGGAGCCTTTGTGTATTTCTGCTGGCTATCTAGTTTCTTGATCGCATAAACGCCATTTGCGTCGATTTCTGGGAGCACTTTTGTTTCAGTCTCGTCGAACTCGCCGTAGATTGCCTCATAACCTTTGAATAAGGTTCTGTTTCCTGAAGCCTTGAATGATAATCCGTTTGCTTCGAAAACTACGGTTGTGACTTCCTCGAGTTTGTCGCTCATGAGGGAACCGATAGCGCGATCATAGATTAATCTATAAAGTTTTGCTTCATCTGCGGAGACGAATCTTGCAACGATTTCAGGTGTACGGCTTGTGCCTGTAGGTCTGATAGCTTCGTGTGCATCCTGGATTCTTTCTTTCTTTTTGCCCGCTTTGATGTATCCGACATATTCGGAACCATAGTTCTTTTCAATCCATGGTTTTGCGTGCTTATAGAAGAACTCGTCACTGATACGGACTGAGTCTGTTCTCATATAGGTGATAAGACCAACGTGCTCGCCGTTGACATCAAGACCTTCATATAAGGACTGAGCGAGATCCTGGGTCTTCTTTGTTGAGAAGTGGAACTTTGCGAATGCTTCCTGCTGCATTGTTGATGTGGTGAAAGGAAGCTTTGAAGGCACTTTTCTCTTGGTTGTTTCTAAAGAAACGACTGGAAGCGTCTTTGGGATTCTTGCAAGGATTGCATCTGCTTCTGCTTGGTTATGAATCTTGAAGTCCTTGCCATCGATCTTGTCTAAGGATGCCTTAACAATCTTTCCGTTAACGTTGATGTTGAGGTCGATTGTCCAATATTCCTCTGGAACGAACTTTGCAATTTCATCATCATTGTCGCAGATGAGCTTAAGTGTTGCGGACTGAACACGTCCCGCAGACTTAAGTGTCATCTTTCTCTGTAATAAGTTAGATAACTTAAAGCCAAGGATTCTGTCTAACATTCTTCTTGTTTCCTGAGAGTTAACAAGGTTCATGTCGATATGGCCTGGGTTTCTGATAGCCTCTTCAATTGCAGGCTTTGTGATTTCGTGGAACTGAAGTCTCTTGGTTCTTTCAACGTCTAAATCAAGAACCTCAGCAAGGTGCCATGAAATAGCCTCACCTTCACGGTCAGGGTCAGTCGCAAGGATAACTTCATCAGCCTTGGACGCTGTCTTCTTTAATTCATCGACAAGCCATGCTTTTTTCTTATCAATAAGAAAATCTGGCTTGAAGTCGTTATCGATATCGATACCGAATCCACCTTTGCCTTTTTTGGAAAGGTCACGTATGTGACCTTGAGAGGCCATAACTTTATAATCTTTACCTAAGTAGCGACCGATGGTATCGCATTTCTTTGGAGACTCAACAATAATTAACTTCATCTAAAAACTCACTTTTCGGTTATGTAGTTTAGGTTGTTTTTTTGAGTTGTAAAGGGTGTGTTTTACTCATCTATCTAATATAAATATATATAATTATTTATACGAATTTTGATTATTTTTTACCGACTGCATATCCACCAATCATATCAAGTACATCTTGTCCGCTTTCGATTAGATAAACGCCGCTTTTGATTAATTGGTTGCATATATTGTCGTCTGTTGCGCGATAAGGAACCGCTCCGACTTCCCTGAAATTATCGGCTGCAAGTTTGGCGGTTATCATAGTTCCGCTCTTTTCTTTTGATGAACCGATTACCACCCCTTTGGACAATCCAACAACGATTCTATTTCTATCAGGGAATTTCTCCGGAGATGGTTCGATTCCTGGTGGATACTCACTTACGATTAAGCCCTCGAGTTTGAGTTTTGCATATATATCCTTATTACTAATAGGATAAGGATTATCGATGCCACACCCTAAAACGGCAATGCATTTGCCTTTTGCCTCTAGCGCACCCCTCAAGGATTCGCCATCTATTCCTCTCGCCATTCCGTTAACGAGGATGAGTCCGAGGTCAGCGCACTCCTTAGATATCTTTCTCGCCATGTCTTTTGCATACTGATCCGGTTCTCTAGACCCTACATAGGCATACGTCCTCTTGTACTGATTCATAAGCTCAAAGTTGCCATAGTAATAAAGTACCACTGGCGGGGCGAACATATGTTTCATTGCCTCCGGATAATTCGGGTCCAATATGGTCACCGTTTGGCAGTCTAAAGTCGAGACGAGCTTCTCGGCTTCAAAGGGGTCGATTCTCACATCATCGTGGATGAGTTCCATGATCTTATCGAATTCTCCCCCGCTGATCATGGATAGGTAAACTAATGCGTCTTTTTTGGTCATTTAAAAAAGCCCTCCACTAATCTATAGAGGACTTTTCGTGATTTTTTCCCTAAAAAAGTGTTTCTTGGACCATAAAACATGCTTTTACCGGTCCAAATGTCTTTCTGTGGATATGATCTATAGGTCCGAACTTCTCCAACGCTTCAAGGTGAGCCTTGGTTCCATAACCCTTATGTTTAGCGAATCCATACTCAGGATACTTCTTATCAAGTTCCCTCATATAGCGGTCTCTTGTGACCTTTGCGAGTATGCTTGCGGCGGCTACATTTAGGCACTGAGCATCGCCCTTAACCATTGGAACTACCCTAACCGGGAAGTTTGGGATAGGCATCGCATCGGTGATGACCATATCGTATTTGCCATATATCTTCTCAAGGCACTTGATCATGCAGCGTCTCGTGACTTTATAGATATCACCCGCATCAATCTCATCGGCATCCGCGAACACGATTGCATAGGCTAATGCGTTCTCAAGGACGATGTCATAGAGTTGTTCTCTCTTCTTTTCTGACATCTGCTTGGAGTCATTGATGTCTTCGTTTTCGAACTCAGGAGGCAAAACAACCGCTGCAGCGACGACTGGTCCCGCCAAAGGTCCACGACCCGCTTCATCAACGCCTGCGATGTAATGAACGTCTTCAGAATAGAATTCTCTTTCTTTGGTTAACATTACTCTGGCCTCTCTAAAGAAATCTTTCCGAGATCTGAGTTCTGGAAGTCTTTCATTATTCTCAAAGTAGCTTTCTCCTGGTCCGGTTCTCCACCATTCAAAAGGAGTCCGCATTTTCTAGCGACTGTATCTAAAACATCTTCTGGGGTTACGTCTTTCAAGTTTGGAACGCCATAACGCTTATCCATGCTTGTAGGGTAATGTCCATTCAAAAAACCATACAATTTTTCATATAACTGGTGATTTGGAAGGATTTCTTCACGAATTGAGCCTAATAAAGCAAGGGAAATTGCTTGGTTTTTATCTTCGTAATGCATTGGAAGAATACCTGGAGTATCAAGCAAAACGAAGTCATTTGAAATCTTTATCCACTGCTCAGCACGGGTGACACCTGGCTTATTTCCAGCCTTAGCAACAGCCTTGCCTGCAAGGTTATTGATGAGCGTGCTCTTACCAACATTAGGGATACCAACGATAAGTAATCTAAGTGGTTGCTTCTTCATTCCGAGTTTGGCCTCTTTTTCTCTCTTTGCACGGCATAATGGCTCTGCGGCGCGTGATAAGATGTTCAACACTCTTTCTTTCTTCAAATCGCTTGAAATAGCGGTTATTCCGTTCTTGGCGAAATGCTCAACCCATGCCTTTGTGATGTTTGGGTCTGCTTTATCCGCTTTTGATAAAACAACAAGCAATGGTTTATTGCCAACCATTGGAGCAAAGAGCTGGTTTCTTGTTGATAAAGGTGCACGTGCATCCACAATCTCGACGACGAGATCGGCTGCTTTGACCATAGGTAAAAGAGCATTCAAGGCCTTTCTCATATGGCCTGGAAAGTAGTGAACGTTTTTCTGCTGCATTCCATCGATACTCATAATATCTCCAATTGCCAAGGCATCTTGACCGTCTTATATATCTTCTTAGGTGACTGTCCTGGCACGTATTCCGCCTTCATGGCAACCGTTACTGCTTTGCCGACCAAATACGACGATTTAATAGGTCCAACAGCCGTGGTTCTTGAATCAAGTGAACAACCTGTACGCCTGTTGTCTCCAACAACGTAGTATTCATCATCTTCAAGGGTCTTTTCGATAACGATTCCATTCGTTGTTTCTTTCATCGCGGCCTCATACCATTTCTCGGTTACCGCTGGTCTAGAATCTTTGTTCGCATCATATGTTAAGAAGGTCTGTTCCACCAATGTGTAATCCAAATCCTCTTTTCCTTTTATATATAAAGAACCATCAGCATCGAATTTAACGGTCTCTCCAGGCAAGCCAACAATACGCTTAACCTTAAGGGAGGCAGTGTCTTTTAGCGAATTATCCAAATGGTAATCTGTTGAATAATAAGTGACAACGATGTCGAATCTCTCGAGATTGGAAAGGGTCTTCTTTTGGGTGTCCATATAGCAGTAGTCAACCGTATATGTTCTTGATTTATCACTGAAATCGGCAAGGGTCCATGCAGATGCAGGATCCTGATATGTAGTTCCATCCGAATACACGACCTTTGTGTCGTAGTTGAGGATTGGATACATGGATTCTCCATCAACAATGAATGGAGCATATCTAACCTCATCGTAGATTATCTGTCCGCTAACGGATAAAACCGCGGTGAACAAAAGAACAAAAATGGTGCGAAGGATATATTCCTTCACATTCTTGCTGGATGGAGTTTTCTGCTCATTTAGTTTAGGTAGTGACTTAAGAGTCTTTACTTCGTAGTCCATATCTAGTCGAATTATAAACTTTTCCTTTTATAAGGTAAAAGAAAAAGGCTCACGAGGAGCCTTATCTTTCACTGACTTATTTCTTCTCTTTGATACGAGCTGCTTTGCCAGAGAGTTTGCGCATGTAGTGAATTCTAGCTCTGCGGACGACGCCACGCTTGATGACTTCGACTTTTGCAATAGCTGGAGAATTGACTGGGAAGGTACGCTCAACACCGACGCCTGATGACATCTTGCGGACGACAAATGTCTCGCTGACGCCATGGCCGCGACGCTGGATTACGACGCCTTCATAAGCCTGGATACGCTCCTTCTTGTTTTCAACGATACGAACAGAAACTTTGACTGTGTCGCCTGCGCTGAATGCTGGGATGTCAGTACGGATCTGACTGGCAGTGATTTCATTGATGATGTTGTTGTTCATCTCACACTTCCTCCTAAGGATTGTTTGTTCTCTTCAGGTTCATAACCTCTTGTTAGCGGAGCCTGCGTAGCGTTCGTTACGAAACGCAAGACAAATAATAAGTGTTCATCGAGGGTCTTGCAACTACTTTTTATATTAATAAATGGAAAAATGTATATGTGTTAAGTAAATTTGCTTGACACCACCCATTCTCTTCTATAGTATTTCCCTCGGTAAAGGAGATTATACCTATGTCAGTTAAAATCAGATTAACCCGTATCGGACGTCACAAAGACCCATTCTACCGTGTTGTCGCTTCAGACTCACGCGTCGCAAGAGACGGCGGATGCATCGAGCAGATCGGTACATACGATCCAAAGAAGGGTGTCGAAGCAGCAGACATCAACGAAGAGCTCGCATTAAAGTGGCTCAACGCTGGTGCTATCCCAAGCGACTCAGTCAAAGCTATGCTTTCTAAGAAAGGCATCATTGCTAAGTACGCAGCAGCTAAGGCAAAGAAATAATGATCGACTACGAGAAAACAATCCACGCCCTCATCGATCCACTCGTAGAGCACCCAGAATCAATCATGATTCGTGAGATGCCTGGATCATCCGACAGAGATGTCACTTTGCTCATCGTCTCAGAAGATGACGATACAGCACGTCTCATCGGCAAAAGAGGCGCCGTTGCTAATGCACTCCGTGAAGCCGTTGGCGTCATCGGTAAGGCAGATAACAGCAACGTCAGAATCCATTTAAAGTTTGAAAGCTTTAATGAAGACGAAGGAAGCGACGCCGAGTAACATCGGCGCCGTTTTTTTAGGAGAAACCTTATGGAATACGTACGCATTGGACACATTACAAAACCATTTGGACTTGATGGAACAGTCAAGGTTTTCGGCATGACCGATTTCCCAAAGCAGAGATATAAAGCAGGCAATGTCTTGTCACTCTTAAACGAGAGAACAGGAGAAAGAATTGATGCCACTGTTGAAAGAGTGTCATTCGTTGGCAATGAATATCACGTTAAGTTCAAGGAAATCACAAGAGTCGAAGATGCAGAGAACTTTAGAAACTTCTTCATCGAGATCGACAAAGAAAACGCACCTACTCCAAAAGGCTTCACAAGATATGAAGATATGAAGGGCTGCAAGGTCGTTGACGAAGACGATACAGTCCTCGGAACAGTAAAAGACGTTAAGGAAACAGGCGTCACAAACATCGTCGTCGAGAAAGAAGACGGCACCACTTTCTATGTACCATTTGTTAAGAAAGTGTTCGTTTTAGATATCAATATCGAAACAAAAACCATTAAAATCAAAGTAATTCCAGGACTTTTATGAAAATAACCATCCTCACATTATTCCCAGAGATGTTCGACGGATTCATCTCGAATAGCATTATTGCTAGAGCTATCAGCAAAGGACTTGTTGAAGTCGAGGCCGTCCAGATCAGGGATTTTACTTTGGACAAATACGGAAGAGTCGATACACCTCCAGTAGGCGGTGGCGCAGGACTCATCCAGAAGTGCCAGCCAATTGTTGATGCTCTATCAAAAGTCAGAACTCCAGGCTCAAAAGCAGTGTTATTCTCACCTAGAGGAACAACCTACAACGAGGGTAAAGCAAAGGAATACGCTCAGTTAGACCACCTCATCTTAGTGTGCGGCCATTATGAAGGAATTGATGAGAGAGTTAACCAATACGTTGATGAACTCTTGTCAATCGGAGACTACATCTTAACAGGCGGCGAGATCCCATCCATGGCAGTTGCTGACTCGGTCATCCGATTGCTTGATGGAGCAATCACAGCAGACTCCCTGAAAGATGAGTCGTTCAACTCTCCACTACTTGAATATCCTCAGTATACAGAGCCTTATGATTTTAATGGCGAGAAGGTCCCGGACATCCTCTACTCTGGCAATCATGCCGCAATAGAGAAATGGAGAAGAAAACAGTCCCTCAAACTCACCAGAGAATATCGCCCAGACCTCTTCGACAAGATTGAGTTGTCCAAGCAAGATAAGAAGCTCTTAGCAGAACTCGAGAACGAAGAGACCCCTGATTGGGAAAAGAAAGCAATTGAAAAAGGGCACAAGTTCATCAAATAACTACAGCCTTGTGTTTGCCCCTTATTTAATAAGGGGTTTTTCATATCTCTAAAAAATAACCCCTCTATCATAAGGAGTGTTATAATGAAACCGATTAAAAAAGACTTGTTCCAAGGAGGTTTATGAAGTGGTTTTTAATCAAAGAAGGAAAGGAGCGCTGTCATGCATTTGTGTCTCCTTCATCGCGGTTTCTGCAATTGTGACCGGATCTTCCTCATCATTCTTGTTGGCTAGAAATTGCTCGAGTGAAATTAGTCCATATCAAAGGATAGATTCATTCGAAAGCCAATCTGCATCTAATGGAAATATTTATCGAGACTACTCTTGCAATTACGATGATTCCGGTTCGTATTCGACATCATACAATAACTTAATCGGTTTCGACTCTTCAACAGCGTCGTGCACTACACCAGAATTCAGTCCTTCATCAGTGTCTCCAGATGCATTCCCTGTATCAACATCAATTAGTTCTTATCAAGCAACGGACAACCGTTCAGTGGTTAACCAAAGCACACATTTTAGAACTATATGTACTATAAACACCCACACGCAATACTCAAACGGGCAAGTAGAAGATGGCTCAGGCGCTATTATTAGTTCGCAATGCATAATTACTGCAGCACATTGTCTTGTAAAAGAAAACACGTTCGAGGTCGGTAACTGCACTGTATTTACCAGATTGCTGGGCGATACATACTACACTATGCACAAGCCGACTGATATCGTTATTCCGGCTGCGTATTTTGAAACAAACAACGGAGACCCAAATTATGATTGGGCCATTTTGAGATTTAATGGTTCATTTGGTACTCAATTTGGCTATTATTCAATAAAAAGCTTCGCAAATCTAGCTCATTCGAATATCGGAGCTGTAGGTTATAGCGGAGATGACACTAAACTATACATCTCCAGATCTAATGGAATAAATAATACAACCGATTATGTTTACAGCGGTTTTGGAAAAGTCACTGCAGGAATGTCTGGTGGACCGTTATTCGAGTTCGACGGAGATAATGTATGCGTGGTTGGGGTAATAACAAAATCTGTTACAAAATATAACATTTTCGGTTTCTTAAAAGGTTACGGCTATATGGCGATAAAAGTACGTTATAACCATTTACAAGTCATAGATATATTGGAGAATTATTACTGATGAAAAAGATATCAAAACTTCTATTTTTAGTCTTGGCACTCACGTCCTGTTCAAGCAAATTCGACGACGGAACGGTTAAATGTCAAGAATTGTTTGATGTTTCATTCAAACTTGAATATTCGCAAAGCGAAGGCTATTTTACGAAAATTGAATATAAAGGTGAAAGATACGCAACCAATTTCACAAAACTATGGGCAGGATGTTGGTATATCCCAGGTGACGGCGAAGCGATAAATTACGGTTCAGACCAGTATTCAGAATTTGAATCCATATTGGCTGAATTGTCGAATAAGGACGTCGTTTATGGAGTAGCAAAGTATGATTATGAGAGGCCTGGAAAATATGATTGGAGCATTGGCGGATACCAAACCATATTGATAAAAACCATCTATACAACGCCAGAAGCTTATACTGATAAAACGATTGTTTGGTGGTGTTGACCATTTCTAATAATTTGAAAAGAAACTAAATCTTAAATGGTTTCTATCATTAGAATCTAGATTGGACGGTCTGGGCAATTGATCATCAAGACGAAAGGAAAACGCGCATAATTTGCGCGTTTTTTTATCTTCTGCCGTATCCTCCAGGCATCTTGCCTGATTTCTGGTATTGTTTCATCTGCTTCATCATCTCTTTAGATTGTTCCCATTTTCTGATGACGCGATTTACTTCAGCATTTGTTAATCCACATCCCTTAGCAACCCTATTCTTTCTCGAGAACTTTAAGCAATCTGGATGCTTTCTCTCATATGGAGTCATAGAGTTGATGACCGACTCAAAGATTTTCATCTCTTTCTCAGCCTGAGCGGTTTGCTCATCTGTTATCTTTGGCATACCCGGAATCATCTTTGCGATGGACTGAAGGCTTCCCATTTTCTGAACCATCTTCATCTGACGAAGCAAATCATCGAGAGTGAAGTTTCCATCCATCATCTTCTTGGCTTCTTTTTCGGCAGTCTTTTCATCGATTGCTTCTTTTGCCTTTTCGACGAATGTGACAACATCTCCCATTCCAAGGATTCTGTCAGCCATACGAGATGGATAGAAGATATCTAAGTCTGTGAGTTTTTCACCAACGCCAGCGAACTTGATTGGAAGTCCAGACATGTATTTGATAGAGAGAGCTGCACCACCCTTAGCGTCACCATCTAACTTAGACATGATGACACCGGTGAGTCTTAAGTCGTTATTGAAGGCGGAAGCAACGTTAACTGCATCCTGGCCTGCCATAGCGTCCACCAAAAGTAAAACTTCTGTTGGATGGATGACCTTATTGATATCCTTTAACTCATTCATGAGCTTCTCATCGATCTGCAAACGGCCTGCAGTATCCATGATAAGAACGTCATATCCCTCTGAAAGTGCCTTTTTCTTCGCTTCCTCGGCAACATTCACCGGATTTGAGTTAGTACCCATCTCAAAGAAATCAACGCCTAATTGATGGGCTAAAACGCCTAACTGCTCGATAGCAGCAGGTCTATAGACGTCTAATCCCGCTAAGAGAACTTTCTTGTTGAGTTTGTTCTTCATCAAGTTGGCAAGTTTACCTGCAGATGTTGTCTTACCTGCACCCTGCAAACCACAAAGCATGATGGTTGTTAAACCCTTTTCGTATTTGATGTCAGTGTTATCTGCACCGAGCAACTCAACGAGTTCATCATGGCAGATTTTGATAAGCATTTCACCAGGGTTAACTTTAGTTAAGACATCTTGTCCTAACGCTTTGGCTTTAACGTCTTCTGTGAAGGCTTTGACAACTTTGAAATTGACGTCTGCCTCAAGTAAGGCGACGCGTATCTCTTTGATCGCTGAAGCCATGTTTGTTTCAGTGAGTTTGTCTTCTTTTTTAAGTTTCTTGAATATTCCTTGGAACTTCTCTGATAGTGATTCAAATGCCATGGTTAGAGGTTCTCCTTGATGATGTCGAGCGCTTCAACTTTATCTAAAGCGTCATTGTTTTTTACTGTTTCGAGAAGAGAAAGTAATTTCTCATCTTTCTCGATTAAATGCAGTTTTGCTTCGTATTCGGATAGTTTTTCGAGTGATTTATGGAGATTGTCTGAGATTGCGGCCCTAGAAATGCCTCTGTTCTCAGCGATTTCACTCAAGGATAAATCGAAAAGATAATAATCGGAAAAGACCTCTTTCTGAGTATCGGTCAACAATGCGCCATACTTCTCGAAGAGGGTAACCGCTTCTTCTCTTTTTTCAATTACCTTATTTTCCATTTCCTACCAATAATCCGTTGAGGTACTCATCGAGGTCAAATTCCTCTAGGTCCTCCATCTTTTCTCCAAGTCCGATAAATCTGACTGGAACACCTAATTCATCTCTAATTGAGAGGATGATTCCTCCTTTTGAGGTACCATCCATCTTGGTGATGACAATACCGGTGATATTGCTTACTTCCTTAAATGACTTAGCCTGCGAGACACCGTTCTGTCCGGTTGTTGCGTCGATGATGAGGAATGTCTCATGCGGAGCATCTGGAATCTCTTTAGAGATAACTCTATTCATCTTGCCAAGTTCCTGCATGAGGTTGGCCTTATTCTGGAGTCTTCCAGCAGTATCTACGATTACTAAATCGATATTGTTTTCTTTAGCGTATTTCGCGCCGTCATAACAGACTGACGCCGGATCGCCATTCTCTTTGCCTGTGATGATTGGGCAACCTAATCTTGAGGCCCAGATCTTAAGCTGGTCCACTGCTCCCGCTCTAAATGTATCTGCAGCGACAAGAAGCACTTTCTTGCCTTTGTCCATATATCTCTTGGCGAGTTTAGCGATGCTGGTTGTCTTACCAACGCCATTGACACCTTCAACCAAGAGGACGGTTGGACCATCTTCTCTAAACTGGATTTCGTTTGTGATGTTTCCGCCGTTCTCGACATAGCCGACGAACATTGTGTCAACGAGCTCTTCGTTGATCTTAACAGGATCCTTGATTCCCTCTTCTTCAGACTTATCAAGCAATTGCTCAACGAGTTTGATCGTAAGAGATACTCCGACGTCTGCTTCGATTAAAATCTGCTCTAATTCCTCAAAATACTCCTCATTTACGGAGGAATATCTCTTTGAAAGGTCGTCTAAACGTGATGCAAAGGCTTGTCTAGACTTAGCTAAACCCTTCTCATATTTCTCTGTTTTCTCGTTCTTATCTTTCTTGGAGAATTTTTCTTTTAAAAATGCGAATAAACCCATTATCTATCTCCTCCTCTAGCGACTTTCTTAAGCGCTTCTCTAGCGGCGTTGGATTCCGCTTCCTTCTTTGATTTACCAACTCCTCTACCGAGCTCTGATCCTTCAAATAAGACCGCCATCTCAAATGTCTTGTTATGGGCAGGTCCTGATTCGGATACAAGCTGGTAAACTAACGCTTCCCTAGATTCAGCTTGGATGATTTCCTGCAACTCTGATTTTGGGTTCTCCTCAACAATGATCTTTGCATCCTTAACATCGTTGTAGAACAACTGTTTTACAAAGACATAAGCGTATTCAAGACCTTTGTCTAATAAGAGAGCGCCAATAAAGCTTTCGAATACGTCCTCAAGAAGAGGTCCGGATTCGGAAATCTTATTCTGGAATGAAATTCCAACTTTGATATATTCAGGCAAACCTAACTTTCTTGCATAGTTTGCCTCTGACTCAGTTCTAATGAACTGGGCTTTGAGGATGGATAATTCTCCCTGTCTCATGTCAGGGTGAAGCTTGTAGCAAAGCTCAGACATGACAAAACCGACGAGTGAGTCGCCTAAGAACTCCAATCTCTCATAGTCCTGATGTTTGGTCTTCACCATTGCGTTATATGACGAATGAGTGAGCGCCAATTCATAGACTGAGGTGTCATTTGGAGCGATGTTTAAGTTTTTAAGTAATGGTTCTACGAATGACATATTATTCCGCGAATCCTTCCTTGAGTTTCTGCACAACCTTATTGAGGGCAAGCTTATATGCAACGGTTAATGCTGACTCAAAGCACTCACCATCAGAGTTGCCGTGTGCCTTAACTGCGATGCCGTTAACGCCGAGCAAGAGAGCGCCTCCCGTCTTCTTTGGATTCATCTTTGTTGTGAACTTAACAAATCCCTTCTTTGCGAGTAAATAGCCGATTTTTGAGAAGATATTTCTCTTGAATGCCTTCTTAATCTCATTTCCCATGCCTTTTGCAACGCCTTCTGTTGTCTTTAAGAGGACGTTACCGGTAAAGCCATCACAGACAGCGACATCAACAGATCCGGTTAAAAGCTGATTGCCTTCTACGTTACCCTGGAAGTTAACTTTCTTATCTTCCTTAAGGAGTGCAAACGCATCTCTGGTGAGAGGTGTTCCTTTACCATCTTCCGTTCCGTTTGCAACAAGTTTTACAACTGGATTCTCAACGCCATAAACAGCCTGGTTGTAAAGGGTGCCCATATATGCGAACTGCTGTAACTCTTCTGCTGTATTCTCGTTTGAAGAACCGCAGTCGAGGATAGTTACATATCCGCCTTCGTCGGTAAGTTTTGGGAATGCTGTAATCAAGCAAGGTCTCTTGACTCCTGGGACCTTCTTGAGGATTAAGGTTGCTGCGCTTAAAAATGCGCCTGTTCCACCGGCGGAGATAACTCCGTCCGCATGCATCTCAGGATCCGCTGCCGCTCTGACGGCCTTGACCATTGAAGCGTCTTTCTTACGTAAGACCTCCATTGCGCCCGCGCACATGCCAACAGTGTCGTTTGCTTCGATTTTCTCATAGCCTTCCATGTCAGCGAGTTCATCTAACTTACCGACAAGAACAAGCTCACAATCTGGGTGGTTCTTCTTGAAACGTCTAACGCCTTCTTTTGTTGCGGCGCTGCCGTTATCAGATCCCATCATGTCTACGATTAATTTAACCATATGCATTCCTCCTTACTGTTCTAATGGCTAGTATAGCCATGATATAGAGTAGTTTCTACGATAATGTGCTAGTTTCCGACTGTTCCCTAGCAATTTCTATTATCTCGAGATTTTCACTTTCGAGTCTGTTTCTCAGAATATTTGCGGCATCATCACGTGCAATCTCGAATATTTTGAAGTCATCGATGATGTTTGCGTAAGAGAATTCAGGGAGACCGGATTGTCTAACTCCAGCGATATCTCCAGGTCCTCTTAGCCTTAAATCTTCTTCCGCAATCTTGAATCCGTCTTCAGTTTCCATCAGGATGTGGAGTTTCTCTTCATCATCTCCATCAAGAGTGGATAAGAGCACGCATTCCGATGGAGTACCATCTCTTCCAACACGACCTCTAAGCTGATGGAGTGAAGATAACGAGAAGTGAGATGGGGAATAAATCATCATTAAATCCGCATTCTTTACATCGATGCCGACTTCAATGACTGAAGTAGCAACAAGAATTGGGCATAATCCCGTTTTAAAGGCGATTGTAGCGATTTCTTTATCCTCTTCACTTACTTTTCCATGGATTAAAGTAACTTTGTTAGGGAAGAGTTTTTGATACTTATCGTATATATCCAAGACCGAGGTCTCTTCGTCTTTTCCTTCGATTTGAGGAACGACGATGAAGGCTCTTTTGCCGTTCTTTATAGATTCTTCTACTCTAGTGATAACTCGAGGATCATCAGATGCCATATTGTAGGTTCTGACACTACGTTCACCGGCAGGGAATTCATGTAATGTTGAAACATCCAAGTCACCATAGATGCTGAGGGTCAATGTACGAGGGATTGGTGTTGCCGACATGAGTAACAAGTCTGCGTGCTCACCCTTTCCAACCAACTGACTTCTCTGGTTAACGCCGAACTTGTGTTGCTCATCGATAATGACGAGTCCCAGGTATGCATAGTTAACTGACTTCGAGAATAAGGCATGAGTGCCCACTACTATATCAATTGTTCCATCTTCAAGATCTGTGTAGACATAGCGTTTCTCTCTAGCCTCCATATGACCAACTAGAAGAGCAACTTTTACGTGAGTTCCTTCGAAGAGTTTTTTAAGTGTCTCATAATGTTGTCTTGCAAGGGTGTCGGTTGGCGCAAGAATGGCGGTTTGTTCGCTTCTCAAATAATTGGCGTAAGCGCAAAGAGATGCCACCAATGTCTTGCCGGTTCCGACATCACCCTGAAGGAGTCTATACATGACTGACTGAGAGTCCATATCCTCAAGGCATTCATTGAAAGCAGTCATCTGATCATTGCCAACTTTATATGGCAAAGAATCGATAAATCTCTGCAATTTTTCTCTATCAACCTGGCGATTGCGAGGTTTTCTTAACGCTTTATTCGCTCCACGGACCAATTGGTTCTTGAGCTCAAACATGAGGGCTTCTTGGTATTTGAACACTCTCATGCCCTTTTTAATATCTTCTGGAGACTTAGGGAAATGGACATGCTCATAGGCATATTTCATTGGTTCCAATCTGTACTTTGCTTTGAGGCTTGCAGGAACTGGGCTATATGTCTGATTACCATATTTATCGAGCACTCTTTTTACGAGGGCGGAATAGGTTCTATTATCTAAATCTGATGGCAAGGAATACACAGGTCTAAAAGCATCATCTTGAGGAATCTCTCCTTTAACAAGATTGAGCATTGTAAGGGTCCCCCTCTTCTTATCGAAAGAACCGGTTAATGTATATAACTCACCTTCAACAACATATTTGCTCAGGTATTCTCTATTCCAAGCTTCAACGTTCCAGATCTCTCTATCAACGGTTTCGAAATAGAACTTGTAGAGAGTCCTGTGAGCAAAGCGAACTGGCCTAGAGAGTTTGCCTCTGATCTTTCCGAGGACAACCACTCTCTCTTTATTCTCATACACCGCTTTACGTTTGGTATAAGCAAAAGACTCATATCTTCTTGGGAGATGATTTAAAACATCTTCAAATGTGGATATGCCCATTTTCTTAAGGGATTTGTTAACGTTTTCGGATTTCGAGAACTGCATGCGTATATTCTAGCACAGCAAAGAGAATTCTCTTTGAAAAAAAGAAGGGTTTTCAAAGGACAAATAAAAAAGCCGGGATTTCCCGGCAATTTTAATGTTGTTTATTCGACTCCGACGAGGAATGAGTAGACAGGCTGTCCGCCATTCTTGACATCGACGTCACAATCTGGATAGTGTTCTTCGAGGTAATCAGCGATTTCCTTTTCTTCGTTAGCGGAGACATCAGCACCATAGATAACGGTGATCATATATGAGTCTTCATCAACGAGGTTCTCGATGAGTGAGTAGAGAGCTTCATTCTTGTCAGGTACACAGGCGACGATTGATTTGTCATCTGCCATTGCCATGTAGTAATCCTTGGTGATGTGGACTCCGTCAATATCAGTGTCCTTAATTGCGTAAGTTACTGATCCTGACTTAACATCTCCGAGAGCGCCTTTCATGTTGTCGAAATTGTCATCTGCAGAGATATCCGGAGAGAATTGCATGAGAGATGTAATTCCCTGGAGAATTGTCTTAGATGGAATGACACGTGCAACACACTTAGATTCATCGGTAACATCACATGCCTGCGAAGCAGCCATGACGATATTTGAGTTATTTGGAAGGATGAATACATTCTTTGCGTGAACTTTTTCAATAGCCTTAACGAAGTCTTCAGTTGATGGGTTCATTGTCTGTCCACCACCGACGATGCAGTCAACGCCGAGCTCATTGAAGATCTGGTCTAAGCCTTCTCCTGATGAGACTGCGATGAGGCCAAATTCCTTATATGGAGTTTTGTCAGCCTTAGCACGTTCAATGTTGCTTGCCATATCGGTTGCGTTATCGCCATGAGAGATGTTGTTGTGCTCTTCTGACATGTTCTCGATGGTGATTGTTAAGAATTCACCATAGTTCTGTGCATAGTTGAGCATAGTTCCTGGAGTCAATGTGTGAACATGGACCTTAACGATATCGTCATCTCTGACGAGGACGATTGAGTTTCCGTGACCTGCCAAGAAGTTCTGGAATCTCTTTTCGACGAATGGCTTCTTGCCATCATCTGGTCCACCTAATCTAAGGATGAACTGCGTGCAATATCCATAACCCTCTTCATCTTCGCTTAACTTAGCGCCAGCGTATGGAGATGCAAGAACTGCTGAATCGTTATTTGTGACTGTGTCGAGTTCAATACGTTCGATGAATTTGCCATGGGCGGCTTTGACCATACCTTCGATGATGACACATAAGCCAGCACCGCCAGAGTCAACAACGCCAACCTGTTTGAGGACTGGGAGTAATTCTGGAGTGTGATCAAGGGACTTTTTAGCCTCTTTGAGCAAGAGGTCTAAAGCAGCCTCGATTGTATTAACTTTCTTAGCATTTTCTGCTAAAGCAGAAGATGATTCTCTGATAACTGTTAAGATTGTACCTTCAACAGGCTTCATAACAGCCTTATAGGCGACTTCTCTAGCTGATTCGAATGCAGCGATTAATTCTTGAACGTTAATCTCTTTCTTACCTTCGATGCCAACAGAGAAACCTTTGAAAATCTGAGAGGTGATGACACCTGAGTTTCCTCTAGCGCCCATGAGCAATCCTTTGGAGAATGCCTTAGCGATAAGGGAGACGTCTGTGTCATTTTTATTCTGAATTTCTTTTGCACCTGATGTCATGGTCAAGTTCATGTTCATGCCGGTGTCACCATCTGGGACAGGGAAAACGTTGAGCTGATCAATCTCAGGATAATGGTTATATAAGTTGTTAGCGCCCGATAAGAAAAGGGACTTCAATATTTGACCGTCGATAGTTTTCATATTTAGTTAAGTTCCTTTATGCTTTGGACATAGACATTGACTTTGCGGAATGGAATACCAAAAGTTTTCTCTAATGTATAAGAGACGTTCTTCTGGACCTCGCTCATAACTTCGGTGACTTTAACGCCGAAAGCGACGACGATATATAAATGGATTTCGTATGTATCTTTTCTTTTTCTGGTGTAAACGCCTTTGACGTATTCCTCGATCTTGAGGATTTCGGAAACTGCATCTTCAAGAGAGCTTCTTGAGACGAGTCCAACGACGCCATAGCATCTTGAAGCAGCTTCGCCAGCTACCTGAGCAACAGCCTCGCTTGAGATGTTAATTCCGCCATATGGGGTAGTTCTTTCAATTGCCATAATTCCATTAAGTGGTCCTTAAACCACGGGCGTATTATCGCACTTAATGACGTTTTGTGCAAATCTTCATATATTTATATGAATAATGAAAAAGAGGGGAATTTCTTCCCCTCTAGTTGTTTAGGTACGTTTTGCGAGGATTTCGCTTACTTTTCTTCGATATCGCTAACCTTAACCGATTCCACTAAAGTGTTGCTCAATGTTGCGATATTTGTGAGATTTGTAGGCAAAATGATCTTTGTAGCCTTGCCGTCTGCGACCTTTTGGAGAGCCTCAAGATACTTGATTGTGAGGACTGAATTATCTGCTCCAGCCTTCTTTAACATCTCAAGACCATCAGCTTCTGCCTGGCGTGTCATCTTGATTGCATCAGCTTCAGCTGACTTCATCTGACGGATCTTCTCTGCTTCACCTTCGGAGCGTAGGATTGTTGCCTGCTTCTCAGCATCTGCGTTCAAGATAGCTGATTCTTTCTTACCTTGTGCGATTAAGATTGCGGACTGCTTCTCACCTTCTGCAAGAAGGATCTTTTCTCTCTTTTCACGCTCGGCTCTCATCTGACGTTCCATAGCCTCACGGATGTCACGTGGAGGGAGAATGTTCTTAACCTCAACGCGGTTGACTTTGATACCCCATGGGTCTGTTGCGTCATCGAGGATCTTTCTCATTTTCTCATTGATGATGTCTCTAGATGTTAAGGTTCCATCGAGGTCGAGTTCACCGATGATGTTTCTTAATGTTGTTGCTGATAAGTACTCGATAGCTGAGAGTGGGTTATCGACACCGTAAGCATAAAGCTTAGGGTCTGTGACCTGGAAGAAGATAACTGTGTCAATCTGCATTGTGACGTTATCTTTGGTAATGACTGATTGTGGTTCGAAGTCCTTTACCTGTTCTTTCATGCTGATGCGGTGGGTGATTCTGTCGATAAACGGGACTAAGAAGTGAATTCCGACTCCCCATGCGGCGTGGAATGCGCCCATTCTCTCAACGATTGCTTTCTCTGTCTGGTGAATGACTCTGATGTTGCAAATAACAATCAAGAGGATAAGCACCAAGACAATTGAGATGACTAATATTGCGATCTGATATGGTTCCATTGTTATTTATCTCCTTTTGCCACAAATGTGACGATTAACTTGTTGCCTGTAACGCCGACAACTTCAACGATATCGCCTTGTTCTAAGACATCTTTCTCTTTCTGAGCGATTGCGGTCCAGGTTACACCGTTTACGACGACTTCTCCGTGATGGAGCAAATCGTATTTTTCCTTCATAACTCCTTTTGAATGGATCATCGTGTCGATATTCGTTTTCACAATGCTGTTTCTCATATACTTATGGACCAAAGGTCTTAAACATAAGATAGATACGAGAGAGACAACCGCGAAGACTATCAACTGAATCCACCATGCTGAGCCAGTGAAGCTGATGATTAGGGCGATTAATGCGCCGGCCGCAAACCAAATGCTGACCAAATCCGTTCCTAGGGTCTCAATAATGATTGCTAGAACGAAGATTACTAACCAGATTATCCACATCCATGCTTCCATACTATTCCCCTGCCTTTCCGGTTAAGATGATGAGCATGTTATTGTCATCATCCCACTTTGTATCAAACTTTAATGGCGTTTTTGAGAGGTTAATCCCAAGATTTGCAGCGATTTTCTTCATCAAACTAGTTGAATTGATGCGTGAATACGATTGTTTCATCTGAATTGGCAATAATGCGTATTCATCAAGATCTCCTCTAACCACTCTATCCTTAGAGATAGGCTCAATAACAAGGTTACCGTTATCATCCATTCCAACCTGAACTTTATAAGCCACATCGAATGGAACAGACGCTACCATGTTAAGAGTGATATTGGAGTCATAGAGCGATGCTTGCCCTAGCTTTTCTTTTGCGCTAAACCATGTAATTCCCATTTGATACCTCCTTACATTCGTAATTATACATAAAAATACATTTGTGTTCAAATCTTTTCGAATTTGTATGTATAAATTTGTATAAGCGTGTAAGCAAATAAAAAAGAGGGTCACCCAATATAGATGATCCTCTTATTGATTTCAGACGATTTAAGGCGTTCCTGGACTACGTATATGACATAAGTCATATGAATCCATAAAAGGCCCTATAAAAGAAAAAAGCCCGGCAACGCGCTACTTTCGCCCCCGAAGGAACTATCATCACCGCTGCGGTGCTTAACTTCTGTGTTCGGGATGGGAACAGGTGTGCCCACCGCGCCATCGTCACCAGACTTTTTTCTAGAGACTCGTTGTTCTCTGAAAACTGAATATTATCATAAACCGTTCTTCTGATAAGTGTTATATAAATCAAGCGACTTAGCTTACTCTTTTCTAAAAATTTATAGAATTAGTGAAATTAAGTCCTCGAGCTATTAGTAACGGTCTCCTGAACACATTGCTGTGCTTACAGATCCGTCCTATCAACCTCCTGACTTAGGAGGGCTCTTACTTCTTTCGAATGGGAGTTCTCATCTTAGGGAGAGCTTCGCGCTTATATGCTTTCAGCGCTTATCTCGTCCGAGGGTAGCTACCCGGCCATGCTCCTGGCGGAACAACCGATATACCAGTGCCTCGTTAATCCTGGTCCTCTCGTACTAGGGACTAGACCCTTCAAAACTCCTACGCCCACGACAGATAGGGACCAAACTGTCTCACGACGTTTTGAACCCAGCTCGCGCTCCGCTTTAATTGGCGAACAGCCAAACCCTTGGGACCTTCT
>DCHU01000010.1:1818-3496 GCA_002314915.1 Caryophanales bacterium UBA1744 | reverse complement strand
CGTCGCCCTCTTTCCAACCGGAGACAAAACCTGTCTGGTCGACCGTTGCAATTGTTTCATCTGATGAAGACCAGACGATTGTTGGGTCTGCGATATAGTACTCGATGTTTGCGTGCAACTGACCATAGGTTGTCTTTGCGACGATCTCGGCGTCACCATCGATATCGATTTCAATAGGAGTGACGATGGCGAGCAATAACTCCTCGTCTTCTTCTCTAGCGGCTTTCTGGACAGCTTCTCTAGCGAGTCTAAGCTGTTCCTGAGCCTCTGCCTCTCTGCGTTCCTCTTCAAGCTGCTGCTGATGTAAACGCTCAGCCTCTTTAGCGGCGATGAGTCTCTCTTGTTCTTCAAGATAAGCCTGTCTTTCGGCTTCTCTTCTAGCCTTGAGAGCTTCGCGTCTTGCACGCTCCTTCTCCATCTTGGCTTTTCTCAAGTAGTCGTTGCCCCTATAAGCCTTCTCGTGCTCATTAGGATCTTCTTTGAGGTCTTGTGTGTTTCTTTCTCTCCAGTGGATGTACTCCTCGTCAACGCGGACGTATTCTGGGTACTCTCCCTGAGGGAAGAATGTGAAGATGTCATCATCGACTGTTGTCATGACTTCTGGAGTCTTGACCTCTGTCTTGGTGACGACGTCTTTCTCGGATGGTCTAGCCTTGGCTGCAAGGAAGTTTGCGACTGTTAAGTTATTGATTGTCTCAATATCTGCAGCCTCTGGTGAGTAGTAATCCTCTTTGACTGTGAACTCGACGCCGAGTGCACGGTACATTTCCATGAAGCGGAAGAGGTTATAGACCTTGTGGTATTTAGGGTTCTTTCTGATGATGTTTGTCTGCATGATTGGGCTGCGGACATTCTTCTCGTTCTTGAATCTCTTCATGAAGTCAGAGGAATAGAAGAACTTAGCATATCTTCTCATGAGGTTGATACGCTTCATGAGTGACTCTGCGCTTTCACCATCTACAGCGCCTGTTCCTGATGAACGGGAAACGACGACTTTTGATTCGACATCGACATCGAGTCCATTTACGTTAGCGTGGTTCTTGATGTAGAGGATGTCGTAATCCTTTAATTCTGAGTATTTGACGATGTAGTCATATCTCTTTTCGATGAAGAGGACTAAACGTCTAACGACTGTTGCGACGAATCTGTTTTCGTATGTGATGTATTCGTCATCTGATCCGATGTTCAAGATCTTGGATGGGATGACGTCACCGTTCTCAGCGATGTCTTTAACATACTGAGTGTGTGAAGCGAGGTGCTTAACAGATTCTGATCCAGTCTTCTTAGCGAGTTCGACTGGAACGATGTCTGTAACGATCTTTGTGTTGATTCTAGGGCTCTTGAGAATCTCATCGATAGCTGGGATTGCGTCTTCAACCGCCTTAACCCAGGCCATATCAAATGAACCGGTCTCATGTCTTGAGAATCTCAATGTGTGGATGGAGTTGCCGTTACCGATAAGTTTTGATAAACGGTCAAGGTCTTCATCCTGGAGCATTGTGGATTTGATGACATTTTCAAGGACCTTATTTTTTAACTCATAGTCAAACAAATCTTTAGGCTGTTCAACTACTGCAGTTGCTTTAACTGTATGTTTCTTTGGAGGGACTCTGTCTGACTTTGGAGTGTCATCCGCTGCCTCTCTCTCGATTTCTTCCTGTTCCTCTTGCTGACGCTT
>DCHU01000010.1:0-1643 GCA_002314915.1 Caryophanales bacterium UBA1744 | reverse complement strand
ATACGCTCCTTTGAATCCTTGAGGACTTCTTCCTCTTCGAATTCGATTGTGTTCATGTCGAAAAGACCCTCATTCTCGGCATTTTCGTCGATTTGAGGCTCGTTTGCCTCAATCTCGGATACTAAGACGTTTTCTTCATTAACGTCTGCGTGCGCGCCGGAATGAGAAGAATCCGCTCCATTGCTGGTAGCGGACGAAATCTTAAGTTTTTTCGTTTCCTTCTTTTCTGACATAAGTTTGTATGTTGGCTATTATGCTGACATCTTGAGTAAGTTGTTGATGTACTTGTGAGCCATTGTGAATGTGCCTTCGCCAAAGAGCTCATCAAGCTTGAGGTTTAATTCTCCTAATTCGTCTCTTAAGAATGCGACGTTGAGTGATTCGAATTTCTTAAGGATCTTGTTTGTGAAGATAAAGTCGACTGCATCGATTTCTGCGCCACCGCATGCGACGTATGCAGGAACGAATGACTTCATCTGTTTTAAGATACGGTTACCAAATGCGAGTTTGAACTTAGCGATAACAAAGTTATCAAGTTCTCCGAATTTGGTTAAGATAGTCTCAGAGATTGGGTAGTCATTGAATGCGTTGACACAGAGCTGGTGGAACTGGTCATATGAGAAGTTCACAGGATCGGTGAATTCAGCATCGAATGCGATACCTTTGTTGTCGAAGAACAATGAGACAGCACGGTCATAAACCTTATCTGAGATGGTGAATGTGGAGTCATCGTTGTTAGCTGTACCGAAGAACATGACGTTCTGAGGAATTAACATCTTACCGTTGTGGATGTGCTTTGGATCGTCATTTGAGTAGGTGTTGATAAGTTCGATGTTCCACTCGTTGACGTTAGGCATTTCCATGACGGATAAGAATTCTGCGAAGTAGTACTCGATACGAGCTAAGTTCATTTCGTCGAGGACGATGATGTTGATATCTTTACGATATGTAGCTGTATATAAAGCACGTAAGAATTCTGTTTCGTTGAACTTCTTGGTGAATTCGTTGTAGTAACCAACTAATTCTGATCTATCCTTCCATGATGGCTGGACGGAGCAGATATTTGCGTCGTACTGGAAGAACTTACCTAAAGCGTATGCCATGGAAGTTTTACCTGTACCTGAAATACCTTCGAGAATCATGAGTTTAGATGTTGCTAAACCCGCGAATAATTGTCTGATTGTCTCAACTGTGTAGTAGAGATGTAACTGTGATGCTGCGAATAATCTGAATCTGTTAACGAGTTCTTCAAGAGTGAAGTCAGGGATATCAGGAATATCGGCATTGAAGTCTGCATACTGATGGTCGACCCAGGTGAGTTTTGGGAATCTTGATGATACTTCATCAACAACATCCTGTGCACCCTTCTTTAAATCTGGGCTCTTTAAGCCAAGTGCGTTGACCTGGAGACCTAAGATACGGTCTTTCTCTGCAACAGCCTGATAGAGTTCATAATTGAGTCTATCGACCTGTTCTCTAAGAGCATCTTTATCAAGTTCTTTCTTGTAGAATCTGATGTACTTCTTAGCTAAGAGGAAGAGACCAAATCCTGCAGCACCGATTGCCGCAACAGCGAGTAATGCGAATAAAACAAAGAAGATCCAACCGACAACGCCGAAACTGGAGTTATATGTATCGAAAAT
>DCHU01000009.1 GCA_002314915.1 Caryophanales bacterium UBA1744 | reverse complement strand
ACAAGGAAATCGGCTTAGGCTTATTTGCTTACCCAGTTCTTATGGCAGCAGACATTGTCTTATACGATGCAGACACAATTCCAGTTGGCGAGGACCAGCTCCAGCACATCGAGTTATGCAGAGACCTCGTTCATAGAATGAACCACAAGTACGGAACAAAAGATAATGATTTATTAGTCATGCCTACAGGAAGAATAAATAAGGTCGGCGCTAGAATCATGTCCTTAAGCGATCCATCCAAAAAGATGTCAAAATCAGATCCAAAGGGAGATATCTTCCTCAAGGATGACATGAAGACAATCAGAAAGAAAATCATGTCCGCTGTTACTGATATGGAAGCAAACGTCTACTACGATCCAGAGAATAAACCAGGCGTATCAAACCTCTTAACAATCTATGCAGCACTCAACGATATCTCAATCGAGGAGGCTGCAGAGCATTTCAAAGGCTGCACAAGATACGGAGACTTCAAAAAAGAAGTTGCTGACACAGTCGAGAGAGAGCTCGCTCCATTCAAAGCAAGATACGAGGAAATCATCGCATCAGGCGAATACATGGATGTCTTAAGAGAAGGCGCTAAGAAAGCTTCGGAAGTCGCTAACGTCACGCTCAAGAGAGTACAGAAGGCAGTCGGTCTTCTTACATTAGATTAATTAGACCCCCTCGTCGGGGTCTTTTTTCTTGCTATAATACACGCATGCAAAAGAAACTGATCGCATTAGACATGGATGGCACGCTTCTCAATGATGAATTGGAGATAATGCCCAAAACAAAAGAGATACTAAAACGATTAACCGATGAGGGACATATCGTCATGATATCCTCTGGCCGTCCTTTTAGAAGCATCGAGAGATTCTATAAAGACCTTGGGCTGAAGAGTCCTGTCATCTGTTTAAACGGAATGAGAACCTTTTCTCCTTTTGATCCATCGTTTCCTGAATTAGAGTTCAAGTTTAAAAAAGAAGACGTGATAGATATCGCAACAAGATGCAGAGGAAAACTCCTTTCCTGCATGAGTGAATCTGACACAAAGACTTACCAAGAGGTAAAAGATGATTATTTATCATGGTTTTTCCCTTTCTTAGACCTCGAAATCGGTCCAATGGGGGAAATCCTTAAGGAAGACGTAAAAACGGCAATATGGAACTGCAGCGAAGAAAACTTAGGCTTCCTCCAGTCAGTTGTTAACGAACATTACCCAATGGTGTGGCGAAAATGGACAGGGTCTACTTATAGTGAGGCATTCTTAGATAACGTCAACAAGGGAATGGCCATAAAATATGTCCAAGAGAGGCTTGGGATTTCTATTGAGAACACTATCGCATTCGGTGACTCCATTAATGATTTCGAGATGTTAGACAGAGCTGGCAAAGGCTATATAATGAAAAATACCTTCCTGTCACATATACCCGAAAAATACATGATTACCCATGAGGATAATAACCACGAAGGTATTTACGAAACACTTATAGAACTTGGATTCTAATAACTTCTTCTTTGATTGCACTTGATTGCATCAACAGCCAAAACGATGAGGACTGCTGTTAAGGCGTCCTTTTCATTTACTTCTATGGAATATGTATCTGTCCAATTGAATATTTCTTTTTTTATTGAGGCAACGACTTGGCCTTTTCTTTTGAGTTCATAATCCCATTCAACCCAGTTGCCATCCATATCATATTCATGGCCGTTCATTCTCATATCGAACTTAGGTGTCCAAAGCGTAAGTTGTTTATGGACGTCTCCAATTTCATTTCCCATCGAATCGTAGGCAACAAACCTAGGAGTCCATGTCCATATCCTTTCTTTCAACGAGGCAACCTCTTGACCGTTCTTATCATAGATACGGAACATATGTCCCCACGCTAGTTCGCCTTTGACGGAGAAGTATGTCTCTCCGTTCTCTAAGAAGATGTCGAATGAGTCAAACCATGACCACATTCTTTGCTTAAGTAATAATTTCATACATTTATTCTAAGATAAAAAACCACCCAAATGAATGGATGGTTTTATTTTTTTTGGTTTATTCCATGCCAGCGAAATCGCAGAACTCCTTGATGAGTCCTAATGCTTTTGCATTTGCTTCTTCGCCGCTTGAAGATGAGACACCTTCAACATAGACTTTGCACTTTGGCTCAGTTCCAGATGGGCGGATTGCAAGCCAGCTTGAGTCGTCGAATACAAACTTCAAGACGTTTGATGAATCGAGGTCTAAGTGTGTCTTTTCGCCTGTTCTGCAATCGGTCTTCTCATCTGTTAAGAAGTCATAGAATTCCACGACCTGTGATCCTGCAAGCGCTGCTGGCGGGTTGTTTCTGACGAAATCGATGATCTTATTCATCTTATCTTTGCCGTCACTTCCAGGGAACATGAACGACTTAGTCGTTGCTTTGTGCCAGCCGTGTTTCTTCTGGAGGTCTTCGAACGCCTGTCCGAGGTTCTTACCCTTTAAGTGGTGGAAGAGTGCCATTTCACAGTAGAGAGTAATAGCCTGGATGCCGTCTTTGTCACGGACGAATGGTCCGACTAAGCAGCCATATGATTCTTCATAGCCGAAGACGAATTCTGGTCCGCCACCGATCTTCTCATAGTGATCGATCTGGTGTCCGATGTATTTGAAGCCTGTTAAGAATGACTCAACGTTGACGCCATAGCTCTTAGCAATCTTTCTTCCTAAGTCTGATGTGACGACCGTGTCATAGAGTGCTCCATTCTTAGGGAGTTTTCTCTTAGCAGCCTTATTTGACATGATGTAGTCAATTAAGAGAGCAGCTGACTCGTTGCCGGTTAATCTGACCCACTCGCCTTCCTTTGTGTGATATGCAAGGCCACATCTGTCACCATCTGGATCTGTCATAACGATTAAGTCAGCCTTTTCTTCTTCAGCGAGTTTGATTGGCTCGATGAATGCTTCTGCTGTTTCTGGGTTTGGGGATAAAGTAGCTCC
>DCHU01000075.1:4693-10766 GCA_002314915.1 Caryophanales bacterium UBA1744 | reverse complement strand
AAAACTCCGTCCATACTAGATGTGATTCTAGCATAAAACGGAGTAATTCTTTTAACTAATTTAAAGAATTATTTAACTTCCTCAGTTTTTGGAGCATCCGCATCGGCTTTGGTCTCTTTTTCAAGAGCTGATGCAACAACGATACCGATGATTCCCAATAATGAGAGGATGATAGCTGCTGGAGTGTTTGTTGGAACGAATTTTCCAGAGCCTTCTGGTACTGCAAAGAATGTGGCAGTGGACATTGCAATTGTTAAGAACAACAATGCGCAGAATGCGATTGAGAACACGCTTGCCTTGAAGTCTCTCTTGTCGTCCATGAGAGAGCCAAAGCTTAAGCACAAAGCTCCAATACCTGCTGCTAGTGCGCCTAATGCAAAGATTGCAGCGATGGTTGATGTAACCGCGGCACCTGTCCAATCTGATCCGAGGACCAAATATAATGCCCAGTTAGCGAATGAGAATTCTCTATAGTTTGATGAGAGTGTCTGCTTCATTCCGACCTTAGCAGCAACTGTGACTGCTGAGATGATGAAGATAATGGAAACGAATTTAATGATTGATGCAGCGATTCTGAATCCCTTCTTGTCGATGATTGCGAACACGAATGATCTTGCCATAAGTGCTGCGAGAACAAAGATGAGCAACAGAATGAATAAGACGATTGCGGTTCCGTCGCTTGTTCCGGTCATAAGACCAGATGAAGTTGAAATGTCTTCCCAGTGGAGCATAGCGATTATGGTGTAGTAACCGAACAATGTTCCGATGACTGCCATCATGTCCTTTGTGTATTTTGGCTCTTTGTGGTTTTTGATAACCTTGATTGAATCAATGAGTCCTTTAATTCCGAAGAAATAGGTAAGTCCGACAGCGCCAACGAATGCAATTGTTGAAATGACGGCTTTGATGATTTCTATAGCGTTGCTGTCTGCTTTGAGGTTAACCCATTGAGTGTAGAAGAAGTAATAGAAGTAGATACTGTATGTGGTGCCGTAATGTGAACCTGACGAATAAACGCTGTTATCGTAGATTTGCACCATAGGGCTCAAGACTAATACCAATGAGATTGAGAAGAACAGAATCATTGCGACGGCAACGATGGTCTCGATAACTCTTCTGGACTTTTCTTTCTTTGCTACTTTATCTTCTGCTTTTGGTTCTTGTACTGGTTTTTCGGCGCCGCACTTTGCGCAGAACCTTGCGCTATTGCCTGTTGCATGGCAATGTGGGCACTCCCAGGTTTCGATAGCTTTATCTTCCATTGATAAAACCTCCTTTCGGTCATTCTACCCCAACAATAAAAGAAAACAAGCCCACTAATCGGCAGGCTTGTCCTTGTTTTCGTTCTCAGCGAGTTCTTCGTTGATGGCAATTGATTGGAATACCAACTTCATGATTTTCTCAATCTTTTTGCCTTCGCGATAGTCTGCATAACAGAGATAGTTGACTCTCCCCTCTTTATAAAGAGGCTCAACTTTCTCACGCTGTCCTTGTTTATAAACAGCAATTGATTTTCCGCCGTTGTTCTTTGCAAGGATCATTGCAGGAACATCGGTCATTCCATCGCCGATATAGATGATGTTTGAATATGGAATTCTTTTTTGAGGAGTCTTGTCGTTGATTGATTCGTCTGTCTCGTCAGTGATGCCTTTGGCGATTCTGAAGAAGTACTGTGTTTTTTGAGTAAAGTTGATTGTGAGCTTTGGCCAAAGAATGTTTCCATCGTCGTCATAGAAGAATTCGCATGCATAGGCTTTCTTGAATTCTTTTGCGATAGAACATCCATCAACAATCTCTTTGTTTCCTGATGAGATTAAATAATGTTCAACTTGGAGACCTTGTTCTTTGCCGTACTGATTGATTCTCTCAAACCAAGTGTCAACGCCTGGGAAGTATTTGATGTCCTTACCCATTTCAGCAAGCCATTCTTTTGTCATCTTGATTCCTTTTTCCTCGGCGCACTGTTTCATAACGTAGAGGTATGACAGAGTTCTCTCGACGCCGGTCTTCTCCGAGAACTCACAAGTTCTGGACCAGAATTCTGCTGGTGTCATTCCGAGCGCAGGAATAAAACCGAAGTTCTGCATGTCGCTTTTAGCTAATGTAGAATCGAAATCGTAAAGAATTGCAACAATTGGTTTAGCCATATTAATACCACCTGCTGATATTTTATCAGCCAATAAGTATAGATTCCAACTATCAAAGTGTCAAATTTGTCCGATGAATAGTGAAGAAATTATAGAAAACCGACCCGTTGGTTGGGCCGGTTGCTATCAGAAGAATAATTCGTAATCTACCAATCCATCATAGAAGTCTTTTTCGTGGCTGACGATGATTACTGCGCCAGGATATCTTTCAATCGCATCAAACAATGCGTCCTTTGCTTTTTGGTCGAGATGATTTGTAGGTTCATCGAGGACTAGGAAGTTTGCTTTCTTTAGAGTCATGAGAGCGAATCTTGCTTTTGTAACTTCGCCTCCAGACAATTCTGCCATCGGGCGCAATGCCAGGTCTTTTCGGACCCCGCAGTTACCAAGCGCTGTTCTAATCTGAGTGTTGTTCAGCTCAGGGAAATGATTGTGAATGAATTGGAATGGTGTTTGCGACAGGTCGATCTGCTCATCTTGGCTATAGTAATTGACTACCGTGCCATCAAGCCACCTGAATTCTCCATCTATTGATGGAATGATTCCAAGAACAGTTTTGAGGAATGTGGTTTTACCTACGCCATTTTGTCCAAGAATCGCAATTTTCTCACCTTTCAATAAAGTGAAAGAGATTGGATCGAGCAGTGGTTTGCCTCTATATCCGATTGATAGTTCTTCGACAATCAATGGTTTCTCGCCAACATCAGTTGTGAATGGGAAAGTAATTCTGACATGTCCTTCTTCTTTTGCAGGAGCGTCCATGACATCAAGATGCGCAAGTCTGGCTCTATGCGATTTAGCTGCCTTAGCAGATGTTGCTCTAACGATGTGCTTGGCAATAAACTCTTCCTCTTTTTTGATGTAACGCTGCTGTGCGGCGTAGTTCTTTTGGTATTGTTCCTTGTCGATTTCGTGCTGGATGAGATAATGCTCAAAGTCGCCTCTGTACCTCGTAATTTGTCCATTTTCCAGTACAAATACGACGTTTGCAATCTTCTTTAGGAATTCCTGATCGTGCGAAACAACTAAGAATGCATTAGGGAAATTGTTGAGGTAGTTAGCAAGCCATTCAACTTGCGATTGGTCTAAGAAGTTTGTAGGCTCGTCCATGATAAGGACATCTTTTTCTTCAAGGAGCATTTTAGCAATATAAGCCTTCTCCCTTTGGCCGCCCGATAATTCGTGGAGAGGCATCTCAAGATGGGTTCTGTCAAAACCAAGACCATCAGAGATTCTTCCTACTTTTTCCTGCAAGGAATAGAAGTCGGATTGCTCTAGTTCGTCCTGAAGTCTTTGCGCTTTTGCGAGTATCTTTTCGAAATCGTCGGAGTACGCTGCCTTTTCATACAGGGCCTCCATCTGTTTCTCTTTTTGGAATAAGTCTTTGTAGACTCCATAAAGATAATCTTCAACAGGCATATCCTGCTGCACTTTGAGTTGCTGATCCAAATATGAATATGTAACCCCGTTTGTCCAAGAAACCTTTCCAGCGTCTGGCGTTAAATCGCCGATAATCATAGACAAAAGAGTGGTCTTGCCACATCCATTAACGCCAACCAAACAGCAGTGTTCGCCAAGGTTGACCTTCATGCTTGCTTTTCTGTAAAGCTCTTTGTCCGAGTAGTTAAACTCTATGTCCGTAAGTTCTAGTAAGGCCATACCTGCATAAGTATACTAGGATTGCCAAACGTTACGATAGTAAAATACCGAATTCTTTGTTGCACATTTGTTGATTTATATATTTGTTGTGATAAATTGTTAGCACAAGAGGAAAAGTTATGAACCTTTACGAATCAAGTCAGGATTATTTAGAGAGAATTTTGATGATTGAGAAAGAAAAGGGCTTTGTACGTTCAATCGATGTCGCAACTGCTCTCAACTTCTCAAAGCCTTCAGTCTCCGTAGCGATGAAAAAACTAAGAGAGAACGGATATATCACTTTTGATGATTCCGATCATATTCATCTCACTGAAACTGGACGTGCAGTCGCTGAAAACATGTTGGATAGACACCTCACCCTTACCACGTTCTTCAAGAAACTTGGCGTACCTGATGAGATTGCGGCAGAAGACGCTTGCAAGGTTGAACACGATTTAAGCCTCGAGTCCTATAACGCAATCAAGGCATTAATCGAGAAATTATAAAAAAGAAAGATGAGGACGAAACCTCATCTTTTTCTTTTGCTTTATTTTGCGTCTCCAACGTACTTGGAAGCAGGTCTGATAATCTTATTGCAGTAGAGCGTTGTCTCGATGATATGTGATACCCAGCCAACGATTCTTGCGCAAGCGAAGAGTGGGGTGTACAAGTCTTCTGGGATGCCGAGTAATTTATAGGTTAAACCCGAGTAGAAGTCGACATTTCCGCAGTAGAAGTGGCCTTTAAGCTCTTGTAATCTAGCGCATGCGATCCTTTCGAATCTCTCATAGAAATCATATCTCTTAGAGCCTTTGAACTCAGCGAGTTCTTTTGCTTTCTTTTTTAGAAGGATGCATCTTGGATCGGATTTTGTGTAGACAGCATGCCCAATACCATAGATAAGGCCTGATTTATCAAAGAATTTCTTGTCGAGTATCTTGTTGATTATCTTCAAGATCTCTTTGTCGCTAGCGTCCTCTCCGATCTCTTTGATGACCGCGTTCATCATGTCAGCCACCATTTTTGATGCGCCACCATGTCTTGGTCCTTTGAGTGATCCGAGTCCAGCTGTGATGTCTGAATAGATATCCGTGCCTGATGTTGATACGACGATGTTTGTGAATGTTGAGTTATTACCGCCGCCGTGATCTGCGTGAACGATTAATGCGGTGTCTAATGTTTCCGCCTCCAACTCTGTGAACTTCTTGTCTTTTCTACAGAGGTGAAGGATTTCTTCTGCGATGCCCATCTCCGGTTTCACATAGTGAATGTGCAAAGACTTACCATCGAGATAGTGTCTCTTTGCCTGATAGCTATACGCAACGATAGCAGGCATCTTAGCGATGAGAGAAATGCCTTTTCTCAAAAGCTCTTTTGGATCTTGTGAGTCTGGGTTTTGATCAAATGTATAAAGAGCGAGAATTGAAGACTGGATGTTATTCATGATGTTCCTACTAGGGTTTCTCATGATTTCTTCTTCAATGAAGCCTTCAGGTAACTCATAGTTCTCAGAAAGGAGCTTCTTGAATTCTTTTAATTCGTTTGCGGTTGGTAAGTGGCCAAATAAAAGTAAGAAAGCTGTCTTTTCGAATCCAAAGACATCTTCATCCTTTGCTGCCAAATCGAATAAGTCGATGTCTCTATAATAGAGATGGCCTTCATCAGCCACTTTCTTGCCATCGACTAGTTTGTATCCGTAGACATCGGAAACCTTGGTGAGACCGACTAAAACGCCGGTTCCATTAGCGTTTCTGAGTCCTCTTTTAACGTCGTATACTTCGTAAAGTGAATTGTCGATGTTTCCGAGATCGAGCAATTGCTTGTACTGCTTATCAATTAAATCTGCCATATGGTTTAGTTTGCTAAGTTAAGCAACCCTCCTTTCTCTAATAATTCGACTTCTTCAGCCTCGAAGCTGAGTGGTGCAACAACTGTTGTTCCCTTTGTCTTGTTTGTGATTGAAACGCTGGAATAGTCATCTGCGATTGAGATTTCTAATTCGTCCAAAACATCCGCCTTCACTTCAGCCTCAACAGGAACGATTCCGAAGTTGATTAAGTTCTTCTTGTGAATTCTTGCAAATGATTTGGCGATAACCATCTTGATGCCAAGGTATCTTGGTGCGATGGCTGCATGTTCTCTTGATGAACCCTGACCGTAGTTTTCGTTAGCGACGATTACACCTCCGCCGAACTCAACACATCTCTTTTTGAAATTCTCATCAACCTGGTAGAAACAGAAGTCTGAGATTCTTTCGATGTTCGAACGATATGGTAAAACCTTTGCGC
>DCHU01000075.1:0-4606 GCA_002314915.1 Caryophanales bacterium UBA1744 | reverse complement strand
GTTTTTGGAACTGCGTCAAAGTGAGGAAGTGGTTTGATGTTAGGGCCCATGATTACCTCTCCATCAAAAGATGGATATACAATGAGGTTATCATCAAAGATGAATTCTTTTGGCTCCTCAAACTCGTCAAGTTTCTCTCCGACCGGTGAACTTAAATAACCGTTGACCGCCGAGATTGCAGCAACCTCTGGGGACACTAAATATATCGAGGCAGATTCTGTGCCTGATCTACCGTAGAAATTACGGTTGAATGTTCTTAAGGAAATGCCGTTTGTACAAGGAGATTGACCCATTCCGATACATGGACCACATGCGGATTCAAGAAGTCTTGCTCCGGCCTCGAGCAATGTATCTAAGATTCCTGACTTGGTGATCATTCTGAGTACTTGTTTGGAGCCAGGCGCAATTCCTAATGAAACGTTAGGGTTTACTTTCTTTCCCTTAAGAATTGAGGCAACTTTGATGAAATCGTAATAAGAAGAGTTGGTGCAGCTTCCGATTAAGACCTGGTTGACTTTAATCTTTCCGACCTCGGTTACTGAGTGAACCTGGTCAGGCTGTGATGGGCATGCGACCATAGGTTCGAGTGTATTTAAATCAATGATGTGGTGTTCGTCATAGACGGCGCCTTCATCTGATGCGAGTGGGATATAATCTCCTGCTCTGTTCTGTAATCCTAGGTATTCGAGCGTTCTCTCATCGGAAGGGAAGACGGATGAAGTAGCTCCGAGCTCTGCTCCCATATTTGTGATTGTTGCTCTCTCAGGAACTGATAATGATTTAACACCCTCGCCTGTATATTCGATTACTTTGTTGACTCCACCTTTAACGGTTAAAAGCTGTAAAACCTTGAGGATGATATCTTTTGCTGAAACACCGTTTGTGAGTTTGCCTTTGAGTTCAATATTTACGACCTTAGGCATAACGAGTGTGAAAGGCATGCCGGCCATTGCACATGCGACGTCTAATCCGCCTGCGCCAATAGCTAAACAACCGATACCGGATGATGTAGGTGTGTGTGAGTCTGAACCCAAAAGTGTTTTTCCAGGCTTAGCAAATCTTTCTAAATGGACCTGGTGACAAATACCGTTTCCAGGTTTTGAGAAGACGACGCCCTTCAAACTTGCCACGCTCTGAAGGAATGCGTGGTCATCAGCGTTCATGAAGCCGCTTTGAAGTGTATTGTGATCGACATAGGAAACTGACAATTCAGTTTTGACTTTGTCTACGTTCATGCTTAAGAATTCGAGATAGGCCATTGTTCCAGTCGCATCCTGAGTCAATGTCTGATCGATGTGGATGTGAATCAACTTGCCTTTTTCCAATTTCTCATCGGTGTGGGCTGCTATGAGTTTTTCTGTAAGTGTAAGTGCCATAGTGTCCTCCATATAAAGATTATGTGGGTTTATTATCACTAATACGCGCAATAAGCCAAGCATTATTTTCTTAAGAAACCGTATCATGCCAAGGTAAGCGTTATCAAGGCATGAAAAAAGGCCCAGCATTGCTGAGCCAAGTTTTCTTGTTGGTGCGGGAAATGAGACTCGAACTCACAAGGATCTCTCCATACGCCCCTCAAACGTACGCGTTTACCATTTCGCCATCCCCGCGGCGAAGTGTATTATATGCACCCTTTTTAGGAATGGCAAGAAAAAAAGCCTCACTTTTGAGCAAGGCTTATTTTTTATAACCCAAGTAGTGGGAAGATGAACAACTGAGCGATCGCGAAGAACACTAACAATGATGTTACATCGATGATGGTTGTTAAGATTGGCTGAGAGACAATAGCTGGGTCTTTCTTAAGAACTGCCGAGAGCAATGGTAAGCAGATGGCAAGAATCTTTGAGAACACGATTCCGATGAATAATGTCAATGAGACAGCACAGGAAACGATGATGACTGGTTTGAAGAATGTCCAGCTCCAGATGTTTCCTTGCCAGATGGTCACCAACTGAGTTCCGTCATATGTTGGGCCAATGACCGCTGCAGCGGCGTTGGTGTTGATAACAATTCCGGTAACCTGTTCCATTGTGAACCACAGCACACCGAACAACGCGACGATTGCGGCAGTGATAACCGAAGATCTGATTTCTTTCCAAATGAGTTTTCCAAAGTCTCTAGGTCCGAATTCCTTAAGGGATAAGCCGCGGATCATGAGAGCGATTGTCTGACCGCCTGAATTACCGCCAGTATCCATTAAGACTGTGATAAATGCTGTTAAAACAGCAAGAGTTCCTAAGGTTTCTTCAAGTCTTGAAAGGACCATTGATGAGAATGTTCCAAGGACCATGAGTATGATTAACCAAGGGAAGCACTTCTTTGCCATATCCCAAGGCTTTGTCTCGAGGTATGAGTCCTCTAAAGCGCCAACCTGGTTCATGGATTCGATGTCCTCTGTGGTCTCCTCAATCATGACGTCGATAGCGTCGTCGACTGTGACAACACCAACGAGTCGGTCGTCATCGTTTAATACTGCGATTGCGTTAAGGTCATAACGACGGAAGATGTTAGCAACTTCCTCTTTGTCTGTGTTTGCCTGAATTGTTGGAGCGTCGACATTCATGATGTCTTCGAGGGTCTCGTCTTCTTTAGCAAAAATCAAATCATCCAAGTCGACTGTACCGACAAATTTACGCTGGGCATCTCTAACGAAGATGGTATAAATGGTCTCCGCGTCCTTACCTTTGCTTCTGATTTGAGCGATGGCCTGTTTGACCTTTAAGTCCTGTTTGAATTCAAGGAACTCGGTAGTCATGACTGCACCAGCGGTGTCGTCCTGATACTTAAGAAGGGCGTTGATGTCCTTTCTCATTTCCTTGTCTGCTGCTCTCAAGACTCTAGCTGCTAAGTTTGCAGGCATGTCTCCGACAGCGTCCGCGATGTCGTCTGCGTATTGTTCATTGATAAGGTTGACAAGTTCCTTATCTGTCATTGCTTTGATGAGTTCCTCTTTCTTATCCTGGCTCAACTCTTCGAACAATTCTGCCGTCATCTCAGATGGCATTTTTCTGAATAAGCGGATTAAAGTGGTGATCTCGATCTTTTCGCATGCTTCTGCGATATCGATGTCAGGAACCTCTTCAAAGATTCTCTCTAATTCTGCTCTACCCTTGGCATTGATGGCGTTTTCGAGTTCTTCTCCGGTGACCTCTTCGATGTCGACTGTTTCCTCTTTCCACTCATCAACCGCTTCGATTGTCTCTAAGTCAGGGATGATATCCTCTAACTCAAGTTCTTCCGCTGGAGGAACATCCCTCTCAGGTTTATCTTCAACGATTTCGTTGTTTTCTTGAACGACTTTTTCTTCGTTCTCGGTTTCTGTTTTCTTTTCTTCTGACATGGTGAATTCCTCCTCTCGACGCAAGTTTAAACTTCTAAATAGAAGAAGTGTTAGAATTTTCGAATTTTTCGATGTTTCTTTTTACAATTGGACTTATAATTGTCAACGTCTACTACAGGAGATTAGAAAAATGGCAGAAGAATTAAAGTTTGTCGTTGAGACAAGCGCACGTCACGTCCACGTTACAGACGCAACATTAAAAGTTTTATTCGGCGCAGATGCAGAACTCACCGTTAAGAAGATGCTTTCCCAGCCAGGACAGTATGCTTCAAATCAGAAGGTCACAGTCGTTGGACCAAAAGGACAGCTCGCATGCTCAATCCTCGGACCAACAAGAAAAGCTGATCAGGTTGAATTATCATTCACAGATGCACGTACAATCGGTGTTTCCGTTCCAGTCAGAGAATCAGGTGACACAGCAGGCTCAGCAGCTTGCAAGTTAGTTGGCCCATGCGGCGAAGTCGAACTTGCTGAAGGCGCAATCGCTGCAAAGCGTCACATCCATATGACTCCAGCAGATGCAGAAGCATTCGGAGTTACAAACGGCGAAATCGTTTCAGTCAAAGTCTCAGCAGGAAACGGCAGAGACACAATCTTCGGCGACACAGTCGTCAGAGTCCACCCAACATATGCTCTTGCAATGCACATCGACACCGATGAGTGCAACGCAGCATCAGCATTCGGACTTGTTTACGGAACAATCGTCAAATAATGACAAAAGAATTCAAATACATTCCTAGCGGCGTTTGCTCAAGACAGATCAATATCGTCTTAGAGGATGATGTCATCAAGAGCATTCAGTTCGTCGGTGGTTGTCCAGGCAATACGCAGGGCGTTGCAAAGTTAGCGGTCGGAAGAAAGATTGATGAAGTCATCTCTATTCTTGAGGGAACTAGATGTGGCCCAAAACCAACATCATGTCCAGACCAACTTTCAAAGGCATTGACTCTCGCTAAAAATTCTTAAAGAAACTTAGCCATCTCGAGTGAGGTGGCTTTTTTCTTTCTGTTTACCTTGAATATCCAAAAATATTCTATAGAATAGTAGCCACGACGAGAAAGTCGAACATCAAGAAGCGGCGTCATAAGGACTGTGAAAACCCGCTAGCAACTCCTCTATAGAGGTAAGTGCTTGTCCTGAGCCGGACCCACCCCGGAACGATGTCTGACAGGATAGCTATTAGATGAGGCCTTCCACCATGTGGGAGGTATTTTTCGTCTAAAGGAGTATCGATATGAAAAACAAATTCTTATTCACCTCTGAGTC
>DCHU01000032.1:3446-7868 GCA_002314915.1 Caryophanales bacterium UBA1744 | reverse complement strand
GCCATCTTGCCCGCAGACACCATGAGATAAGTCATGAGGAGTGCTGCAAGAGCGATGAGAATGAGGTTGTAGATAATTAAAGAAGCGAAGATGACGAGATATGGGTGTGAGTAGTAGAAGAGTCTGAAATGAGTCGTTCTTCCTCTATATTTCCTTTTATTCATATATATAAGCGCTCCTAACGATTAATACTTAGGCAAAACCTCAGCGTATTTGTATCCCGCTGTTCTTTTCCTATTGGCAGCCCACATGGCTGCATATGCCTTGGTGCCTTCAATGATTTCGTAATAGCAAAACTTCTTTGCAGCGAAATCCTCATCGTTGGCGTAGTATCTGATTTCCCATCTCATAATAACGACTTCCTTAATTTGAAAATCATTTTAGCACAATATAAACAATGTTTAAGTGAACGGTTTCGAAAACGCATTTTTCGTGTTGGTTTACTTAGAACACGAAAACTTTTCGTCTTTGCCGAACTCGTAGACGAAAGAAAACTCGGTAAACAAATGAACAATGATTGTTTGGGGGTTGGGCGCGTGTGCATAAGGCAAAAATTGCACCTCAAGCGCCATTTTTAACATTTGAAGTGCAATTATTGATGAAATTTGCACCTTTAATTTATATAATGCTCCCATGAGTGTTAAGTCATCTTTTTACAAACTCAGCAAAAAAGACTTCGACATCTATCTAGATGGACTGAAGCACAACCCTTCAACAATCACGTTGATGTCTGGTAAGTATTTTTATTTTGCCGATGCTTCAATCAAAGATAAATTCTTGAGGCTAAACAAAACTCAATGGGAGTTTGATAAAGTCTTTGACTACTTTGGCGCTTTTGCCCAAAAACAATTGATTCAGTCTTTCCTCTTAGAAGAAGTGCAGTCCACGAACAAAATAGAGAACATATTCTCCACTAAACACGACATCTTCTATGTTTTGAACAACATGAAGAGATCACATGATTCAAAGATAATCTCAATCGTTAACGCCTACAGCTTGTTGATTGCAGGGAACCCAATGCCGATTGAATTGCTCCAAGACATCAGTGACATCTACTCCACCCTTATCGACAGTGCAATAGACGATGACGACATTCCTGACGGTGAGTTCTTTAGAAAAGGGCCGGTCTTTGTAACCGATGGTGTCAAGAACATCCATGAAGGTTCGTATCCAGAATCACAGATTAATGAGGATATGCAGCAATTCATAACCCTATATAATTCAAGTTTAGAAACATACGAAAAGATGATCTTATGCCATTTCCTCATCGAAACCGTCCACCCATATTATGATGGCAACGGACGTTTGGGCAGGTACCTATTCTCCAAAGGAATAAAAGACGCTACAGGAAGCACATTATCACTCCTAATCTCAAAGGCCATTTCTGATGACAAAGAAAAGTATTACAAATCATTCAAGGTGGCAAGAGATGTACATGAGTTCGGATGCATAAACGAATATGTAAATCTCATGGTGGATTTGCTTAACGAAAAACTCTCTTCCTACGTCATGGATTTGAAAACAACCTTAAAGAATGTTAACGACATCCAAACCCCAGGAGATTTATCTAAATCTGAGATGGCGATTTATAAGGTGATAGCCGAATCAACGATCCTCTCATCATACGGCATTTCGAACTCCGAAATAATGAAAGAGACCGGCGTTAGCAAAAGAACGCTTATGACTGCGCTAGCCAAATGGAGAGATTCGGACCTCCTAGAAGAAACACAGATAGGCAAACTTACATTCCATAAATTCAAATAATAAAGCGGTTGGATACCGGTGATTATACTGTGTTTTTTAACCGCTTTTTCTTTTTGTTATTTTAGAAAAGAAGCTTGCTGTTTCCTTGACACAATCATTGTTATTTCGCATATGCTGCAACGGTATTTTTTACAGTATCAGAATTTGATACTTACTCGGTTAATAATTTTTAAAAAAAGGGGGCTATGCCTATGGGAAAGAAATATTTAATCGAATGTCGTTGTTGCGGTAACTACAGCGAGGCTTCAACCGGCTTTTTCGCAAGAAAACTTATCAATTGTGTTTGCGGCCATGTAATTGATACAAGAGTGGAGAAATACACATCAATCACCTGTGGAACGTGCGGAAACACGTTAGTTTACGATCAATCAAAAGGCGATGATGTCACGTGTCCTGTTTGTAAGAAAAACGTAATTGAACCTGATATGAGGATGAAGCTCATCCAAATCGAGTGTCCTCATTGTCTTAGCCCAATGACTGTCAACAAGACTCATCGTTATGTCGATTGTCCACTTTGCGAGGAATCGTTTAATCTACAAGATTACCTGGCAAAAAAGGAAGTAAAGGACAGAGGACAAGGATCATTGATTCAATATAGCGGTGACGCTTCCACCTTTATATATAAACATGTTATTGAAGATTTTAATGCCGGAAGTGTGATAGTTGTTCATGAAGGGCAATATGCTGTTCTTTTCAACGACCGATTGGCTGGAATGCAATTTGGAGCCAAGGTTCCTCGAATGTTGTTTGGGGCGCTAAACGCAGCGATGTCCCTAGCATCTAAATCTGATACACAAGTTACAAAATGTACCCAAAAAACCTAGTACAAGCGTATACACGGTGAGCAAAAAAGCAAAAACTGTACTTTTTTGCGGTACATATGCGCATATGTATTGCAAAAGACAAAAATCGTGCCTATATTTTTATTCGTACAAACAAGGGGAAAATGTAAAATGGCAAATTCAAAAAAGAAATTAAGCCTCCCAGTCATCCTCCTCATCGTCGAAGTGGCAATAATTGCTGTCATGGCAATTGCTGTCTTTGCTCTCGGCGCAATCGGTGGAAGAGACACTGGTAACATCATCGCTCAGACCGTAGGCTACTGGGCATCAGGTGTCACATTTGGAGCTACAGGAGTTACAAATGGCACAGCATTGTTGATCGGACTCATCTTCTGGGTTCATGTCATCATCACAATCGCATTACTTATCGTTTTTGCAAAGAAATCAAAGAAGAACCTCATCGCATTACCAGCATTCGTTCTCGGCTATGGATTCTTAACATGCGGCATCGCATTCCTTAAGTGCAAAGTCTTAGAAGGCGGAATCGACCACCTCAAGACTCCATTCGTCATTGCAGTCGGTGTTGGATTACTCATCATCGTCGCAATCTATCTCTTATCTTGGTCAGGATTATTCATCGCTGGTGCAGCTAAGGCAAAAGAAGCTGTCTCAGAGAACGCTGGATTAACAGCAGACGAAGTTAGAGAAATCGTCCGCGATGAATTAAATAAGGCAAATCTCGCTCCAAAGGCAGAAGAAGCACCTGCAGAAGAGCCAGCAGAAGAGGATGGAGACTTCCTCACAGCAGACGACATCCGTGGAATCATCCAGGCTGAAGTCCGTGCAGCAGTCGCAGAAGAAATGGTCAACTACCAGCCAGTCGTACAGGAAGAAGAACCAGCTGTCATCGACGGCGGTGATGACTTCGGTGAAGATGACTTCGGTGAAGACCCAGTCGTCGCTCCAGCTGAAGAGCCAGCACCTGCAGAAGAATCAGCAGTGGTCGTTGCTCCAGTTGTCGAAGAAGAATCAGAAGAGTCAGAAGATGGAGAAGCTGCTCCAGGCAGAGTCATCATCAAGAAGACATTCGCAAACAAGATCAAGTTCTTATCCGACGAGCAGAAGGAAATCTACTCAAGAATCAAGAACGAGCTCATGTCATATAAGTGCACAACCCGTCAGGCTAAGATGAGTGAGACATATCGTAAATCCGGTATCGTCGCAAGAATCGTCGTCTCCGGTAAGTCAATCAGAGTTAACCTCCCACTCGATCCAAACGATTTCGAGAAGTATCCAGAGAACAGATACCATCAGAAGGATTATGGCGACAAGAAGTCATACGCGGATTCCCCATTCGGCATGAACGTCAAGTCCAATAGAGCTGCAACTAAGGCAATCGAACTCATCCAGGGCATCCTCGAAGAGAAGGGTGCTAAGAAGTCCAAGAACTACAAAGAGCAGGATTTCACAGAAGAGTTATTACCAGATGGCTCAGCAATCCTTGAAGTCACCGCTCAGGCAGACAAACTCGTTGAAGAAGGACCAGTCACCGAAGAGATGGCAGCAACAATCAACGACTCCGTCTTAGATTACATCCCAACAATCGACCTCCCAGCAACAGACAACGAAGAAGTTTCAAACGTCAACGTTCAGGTTGCTGCAGGCTATACAACAGACATCAAGAGAGATACCTTAAGAGCAACAAACTCATGGTATTCATCAGTCAACGACAAGATCTACGTCAAGTCCAACGGTGAACCTCTTGATGCAGTCGTAAGAGTTGAGTGCGACGATATCGACCCATTAACCGCTAAGATGATCCTTATGCGTGGTGGTAAGATCGTTAAGATCAACCGTGTCGCAAAGGCTGAATAAG
>DCHU01000032.1:0-3353 GCA_002314915.1 Caryophanales bacterium UBA1744 | reverse complement strand
AAACGCTTACAAGCAATAATTTGTTATGAAATGCAAAAATAACATTTGTATATGTATATGTACGCATTATATTAAATAATCATTAAACTTCATCTCTATGGCGCTACAGAAATCACATATTCATGTAGCTGAAAGGACAATAATTATGAAGAAATCTAAATTAGGCTTACTCTTCTTATCAAGCTTAGCCTTGGTAACTGGTGTAGCTTCCACTGGAGTGGCTGGTATTTTGGCTAATCAGTCAAATGTTTCGGTTGTTAAAGCGGCTTTGGGCTCATCATTGTATGCGCTTGATGCTACGGCTGAAAGTGCAAAAGGAAAAGATAATGTTTATGCATCCGCGGAGGATATAACGGTTAACAACGTCACTTGGAATGTAACTGGCAACTCTACGATGACGCCTTGGAGAATTGGTGGAAAAAATCTTACAAGCGCCGATCGAACCGTCTACTCAAAAACGGCGATTTCCGGTTCTGTCAAAACCGTTCAATTGACAGTAGGCGCAGCCGCCAGTGTAACGGTCAATTCGGCAAGATTGGAGGTTTATTCTTCGCTGGAAAAAGCGAACCAAGGTGGAACGGGTGATGTTGCTACCAAGGATTTTGAATGGTCAATAAATTCAACTCTCACTGTAGAATCCGATGAAGGTACTGTTTGGACAGACCGTTATTATGCTTTCGTTTTTACTGTTACGATTGGAGGTTCGAATAAATTTATAGAATTTAAAGGTGTTGAATTTTTCGCGGAATCAAATGTTGTTACACCGTCAATAAGCGTTACTGGCGTAGAATTAAACAAAACAAATACGTCGATTGAAATTGACAACACCGAACAGTTGACTGCAACTATTTCACCATCCAATGCCACAAATACAAACGTTGTATGGACTTCTAGCGATACGAATGTTGCGACCGTTTCCAATTCAGGCCTAGTTACGGCGATTGACGAGGGAACCACGACAATTACTGTTACAACGAGAGATGGTTCGTTCACTGCGTCATGTGTGGTGACAGTCCCTGCCCCGTCATTTGCCGACGTTCTCAATTTACATAATGCTAAACGTTATATTTCTAACGGGTCCTACTATCTACATTCAAATGGCAGTTCCAAACTCCCTTCTGCCGTATTAGGCGATGCAGAGGATGCTCCTACTCTTTTAACCTTTAAGTTGGTTGGTGATAATGCCTATAAGATCGTTGATCCTGATGGAAAATTTCTTTCCACGACGGATAAAAATGACGCTTTAAGGTTTGGAACAACCCCGAGTATTTGGAATGTATCGAGCGGTTCAAACGATGAAATGAATATCTCCACCGTATTAAGTGACTCTGTTACCCGTGTACTTAGCCTTTATACGGCCACCACGGGTCCACAGGATTTTAGAACTTATAAGACAGGTTCCGCTTCGTGTACAACGGTTAAATTGGCATCAGAAATTGTGGTTGATACATCTTCTGTCTCTATTGTTGAAGAAGGGCCTATCACCATTACTGAGGGGGATACTACAACAATAAATGCAAACGCTGTTGGGGGTGTTCTTTCTTGGACCGTCTCAGATTCAACAAAAGCGACAATTACCGATAACGGAGACGGAAGCTGTTCAGTTACAGGAGTCCTTGCCGGAGAAGTAACTGTGTTCGCTCATGTTGGAGACAAAACTGCGTCAATATCTATAACCATCGAAGCTGCAGCAAATGACGTTGAACTCGAAGGTGATATTCTCACCAGAGAGTCTACTGGAATTGAAAACGGATCGTCCTCTTATGGAGCATGGAAAAAGAAGACATTGGAAAACTCTTATTCCGGTTCATCTGCTGGTGGCTATGATTCAATACAGTTGAGAACCAGTAATTCTAACAGCGGCATCATTTCAACTGGCCTTGGCAAAGCCATTAGAAAAGTATCCGTAAAATGGGATTCCCACACGGCCGCTGGAAGAACTATTGACATCTACGCTTCAAACACCCCGTATTCGTCAGTCGAAGATTTATTCAATGACGAGAAGTGTGGGACAAAGGTTGGTTCACTAACATACGGCCAAGACAACGCAACAATTACAATTGAAGGCGATTATCAGTTTGTCGGTGTACGTTCATCTTCTAGCGCCCTTTACTTATCTGAAATCGCATTTGTATGGGAGCAACATGACTTCCCAATGATTACACTCAAAGATTCTAAAACTTTGACATCTTCATGGACGAAAGGTTATTGCGAGCACGGAACCGATGCCGATTATACACTTAACTCGGCAGTAAGATTTGTTGGCAGTGTTGCAGAAGACGTTTTTGATGACATTAGCGAAATCGGCTTCGTCATTACAATAACAAAGACCGATGCCGAACCGGTCACAGTAACAAGAAAATCTGGATTGAGCCTCTATAGCACAATTGATGACAGCCAAAATGGACACATTGACTTTGGATCAGAAGCCATTTATTCCCCTGAGTCTGGATTTATGTCATTTGGATTAATTATTAGCGAAATCACATCAGCATATGACGGCACTATCGACTTCACTCCATATGCAGTTATTGGCGGAATGAAATATGTATGTGATACCACTCAGATTATTGTTGTTGATGGCGATGTCGCATAGTTTAAAGGAGAATATATGAATAGATTTGTAGAGCCTACATTTGAAATTGTAGATATTGAGAAAGAAAATATTATCGAAACATCCTCAGGCCCTTCCGAGCAGTGCACAATTGATGATATATTGAACGGATCATGCGTAAACGATTAATCGTTGGCGTTTCGCTTGGCCTTTTGTGTTTTGCTTCATCATGTGGTCTTGGCAGTCATGTCAGTTCACAAACGGCGGCATCTTGCCTAAGCTCTTCTAGTCCATCGGATACGAGCTTTGACATAGACACTGGCGACGTATTGTCGTCGGAAGAAATTGAAATGTCATCTCCCGGTTCTGTATCAATTTCAGAAAATGAATCTGATGCGTATGATACCATAATTATCGGTTTTCCAGGGAGTGCAGATGGGAGTTTATTTGTCTCCTCGAACGATATTGTTGAAGTTGACTTAGATAACTCGACAAACTTCTATTTTGAGGATTCACAGCTTTTCATCGAGAAAAAAGGGAGATTTTCCTTTACTGTCTCCTCTTTTATTAAAGATGTCTCGTTTCATGTCACAAGTGACCTGAATATTACGACTGCGAAAATTGGAATGGTTAATAAGCATGGCATTTGCGCCTTCTACGACCCTGCCGTGAACGATTCAGTCTTGTCGGTTGTATATAAGGACTCATTGAATGTGAACCATGTCATTGTTGAAGCGTTGGATAAGATGGTTGTTAATTCTATCCACATGACTAGAAAATAAAATAGGGAGCCCTCACC
>DCHU01000027.1 GCA_002314915.1 Caryophanales bacterium UBA1744 | reverse complement strand
AGTTTTCCAACGCCGTATTCAAGAGGGAAATCCAAGAATGAGGAATCATACTCAAATCCAAGTTCTTTTAATATCTCAAACTTCTTATCAGTGATTCCGAAGTTAGGAGCTCTATATCCGACGATTGGGACGCCCAATCTTTTCTCCATATTCTCTTTAGCGGATTTGATCTGCTCTCTAAACTCATCATCAGACATCGATAAGACGTTTTGATGTGTTTTGCCGTGAAGCCCGATATCATGACCATGTTCAATCGCATATCTCAAATAAGGCTCGGCAAAATCAAGAGATGATTCTAATGTGAAGAATGTTCCTTTGATTCCGAATTCATCAAGTAAATCAACGTAACGTTTGATGTTATCCTCGCAAGAGAACTCAGGTTTTCTTTCAAGTTCTAGAGGCAAAAGGAAAGAGACGTCATAAAACGACTCAACATCCATTGTGAAGAATGCGATTCTCTTTTTACTCTCTGTTGATGACTTCTGTGACATATTCCTTTATCGTAGCATCATATTTATCAACATTGTTGATACGTACATGTGAATGAGCGCCTTTATCGAACCAGACAAGTCTCTTTGTCGGTGATGGGCATGACTCGAAAATCTCAATAGCTCTTCTAGGCTCCGAGAATGCGTCCAATCTTGAATGAATCATCAATACGCTGCCCTTGTATTTCTTCATCATCTTGATCGGCGTGAAGAACATAGGGTTCTTTCCGGCATAATGGGCGATGACGAACATGATGATTGGACAGAATGGGAAGACAGGACGTTTCTCCGCTTTCATGTGGAGGGCGAATGTGTCATAGAAAGATCTGTACATACCGTCCACGACAATGCCTTCAACATACTCAGGGCATTCTTTGCTACCAACTACATAAGATGATGTTGCAGAACCGATGCAGATACCATGTAACAAGACCTTCTCGTTTCCGTATGTGTCGTGCGCTAACTTAATCCACTTGATTACATCTTTATATTCCTTGCAACCAACGCAGTTGAATTTGCCTTCGCTCCAACCGTGTGCTCTAGGGTCGATGAGGAGAACGTTATATCCTAGTTCAACGTATGGTTTTGTGTAGTAGTAAGAATACCCTACTGTCTCACATCTACCACCGAGGATCATGACGCATTTCTTTCCTCCGAAATCAAAGTACTGTCCTGCGAGTTTCAATCCGTCATCTGATGTGATGGAGATTTCTGTGCATTTATCTTTGACGGTTTCAAACCAAGCCTGGCCTTCATCCCACATCTGAACCTGTTCTTCGTTCGTGACGCATGAACACTGTCTACCCCAAGGATTTCTCTCGGAACGCATTAACTGCATCTTGTGAACTTTGATGGCAATTGGCAGTACTGGAACGACTCCAAATAGCAAAAATACGAGTATTAACCCGACTATTATTAATATTATTATCGCGTGAATAGGCATCTTCATTGACCTCGTTATACATTATAACTATGTTATGCTACACAAATAATGAACATTTTGGTATAGTTTGTTCATTAGGAGTAAATATTTATGTCAAAATTTGCAATTATCTGTGACGTCACATGCGACCTTAACAAGGAACTCCAGGAAAAGTATAACATCCGCGCATTAGACGCACACTACAAAACACCAGACGGAGTTGAGCACACCGCAAACTGCCACTGGGAGAGCCAGGAAGAAGCAATCGCCTTCTATCATGATTTAAAGAAAAATCCAAACGGATACACAACAGCACCTTTATCACCTGCTGAAGTCAAAGTCGTTTTCGAAGAATACGTAGCTAACGGTGTCACCGAAATCCTTTGTATAACAATCTCAACAGGATTATCAGGCACATTCAATTTCTTCAACGCCGCAAAGGATGAAGTTGTTGCAGCTCATCCAGAAATGAACATCAAGGTTGTTGACTCACTCAGATATTCAACAGCATTAGGCGCTATCGCAATCAAAGCATCTCAATTAAGAGATGAAGGCAAGTCACTTGAAGAAGTCTACGCTTGGGTTGAAGAAAACAAGAATTGCTATCACCAGATGGGTTGGTTAGATGACCTCTCATTCTTAGCTAAAAAGGGAAGACTTAACAACTTCAAGGCATTCATGGGCCAGTTAGTCGGCGTTAAGCCATTAGGCGAAATCAACCACAACGGATTAACAACAGTCATCGGTAAGGCTAAAGGCGCTAAGAACGCATATGCAGCAATCCTTGCTTATATGGAAAAGACAATCGTCGATCCTGAACATCAGATCATCTATATCGCCCAGACAAACAGAATCTCATTTGCTAATGAGTTCAAGGTAATGGTCGAAGAAAAGTTCCATCCAGCAGAGATTATCATGACCGATGTCCACGCTATGAACGGCATCAATATCGGCCCAGGTCTTATGGCAGCATATTACTTCGGAAAACCAACTTCTGAAGACTTATCTGAAGAAACTGCTATAATGAGTGCTATCTTAGGAAAGTAAACTCATGAAATTTTGCCCTTATTGCGGAAGACAAGCTAACGACAACGATTTGTTCTGTCAAGGTTGCGGCGCACGTTTTGAAGAGAATGGCGCAACTCCTAGACAAGAAACAGTTATTCCAGAAACTGTAGTGGAGGATAAACCAAAAGGCGCACCTCACTGGTTAATCAAGATGCTAAGCATCATTGCTTTAGTATCCGGACTCATCTTTCAGGGTCCAATCGCGGTTGGAACAGGCATCGCTTCCTTGGTTCTCGATAAGAAAGGCGAATTTAGAGGCAAGGCCATCGCTGGCATTGTGCTTGGCAGTATTTGGATTACCATCTACGTCCTCTATTATGCGTTCTTGTATGTAAACTAATATGGCCATCGAAAATAGTTACTATAAATGCAAAAATTGCGGTAAGGATATAGGTTTTAGCGATAAAGTCTGTCCTCACTGCGGTACGATTACCAAGTACGGAGAAACTCTTGCTGACAACCAGAAAGAGATCATTCGCGAAAGGAAAGACGCGACAGGCTATTGCCGCTTAGCCCTTTTGTGGAGCTGGCTACTTGTCATCTTCATTCCGCCTATTGGATTCTTCGCATCTATCGCAGGTCTTGTCATGGCCACCATGGCAAGGTACAGAGGCTTCTGGGCATTCATCTTAGGGATCGTTATCTCAATGGCCCTAACCGCCTCTGGAATCGTCCTATTGGTGCTTGGAGTCACCGGCCAATTGGGCTAAATCAGCAAATTCTACTATTAAGGGAGCAAGTCTCCCTTTTAATTTCGTCTCGCGCATATATAATTTACCTACGTTTATGACAGGTGCAGCAGAAGTAATAGTTATCATCCTCGTTAGCTTAGTCGCTTCATTAGGAGCGGGACTAGGTACCGGCTTAGCCGGACTTTCAGCAGCAGCTGTCATCGCTCCAATGCTTGCAACATTCTTAGGTGTTAACACTTATGAAGCCGTTGCCATTGCATTAGCATCAGACGTTTTAGCGAGCGCAGTCTCTGCCGTCGTTTACGCGAAAAACAAAAACATCGATATCAAGAATGGATTGATCATGATGGCCTGCGTTCTTGTTTTCTGTATCGTTGGAACATTCATCGGATTGCTCTTCCCTCAGAAGGCTATGGGAATCCTTAGCATCTTCGGAACAACATTCATCGGACTTAAATTCATCATCTTCCCAGAGAAGGAAGGCAAAGAACCTAAGCAGAGAAGCAAGAAAGTAAAAATCATCCTTTCAGTCGTCGTCGGCTGCCTCATTGGTTTCCAGTGTGGATTCGTTGGAATCGGCGGTGGTATGTTGATGTTATTCGCACTCAACATCTTGCTTGGATATGAGTTGAAAAAAGCGGTAGGAACCTCAGTATTCATCATGTCAGTCACCGCATTGGTCGGTTCTGTTACCCACTTTACATTGATCGGTCTCGTCAGTGCGGGCGCCCCTGTTCCTGATTGGATTTCAAACTTCATTTCAACAACTTCAACTGGTGGACTTGTTGGTATGCAGACATGGAAAGAATGGCTCATGCTTGGAATATGCGTTGTATTCACGATGGTGTTCGCGCAGGTCTCAGCAATATTTGCAAACAAGGTGAGCAAGAGAGTTCAGAATCTTGCAACTGGCATCACTCTCACAGTTCTCGGTGTTGTAATGCTTGCGTTCCAGATTGTTACGTATCTTGCCGCTAGGTAATTCCTGGCGGTTTTTATAGACAATATTTCGATTAGGCAAAGACGAAAGTATAGATTTCATCTTACCTTTTTGACAAAAATTTTTATTTTGTGCATAATTAAAACAACGAATTGAACAAAAAGGGGATTTGCATCGATGCTTTTACGTTATGCCGTGTTTGACACGCTAGTCGGTGACGTTACCATCGTAGGAACCGAAAAGGGTCTTACGAATCTTTTGTTCGGCTCTTTTGATCCAGCCGGAGCGGTAAACGAAGAAACTCTTCCTATCTATGATGCAATCATGGAAATCAATCAGTTCTTCTACGGTCAGAGAAAGAAATTCGACATAAGACTCAAAGCGGTTGCAAACAACGAAGACGAGTTCAAAGTATGGCAAGCCTGTATGAATATCCCTTATGGCGAAACCAAGACCTTTGATACGGTAGCTAAAGAAGTTGGTATTTCCGTTGAGGTGCTCCAGAGATATTTAGAGAGAAACCCTCTCCCGTTATTCATTCCTTCGCATAGAGTGACCGGTCCTTCCGGTGGACTATCCAACTATGTTGGTGGCATTGAGATACAATCCAAGATACTCCTACTGGAAAGCAGGGTGTCTCAGGGCATATATCAAGCTGGTAATTTAGAATAAGGCTTACGAGCCTTTTTCTTTTGAACAGGTTAAAACAATAAAAAAAGACAAGCCGTTGAAGACTTGTCTTGAGTAATTAGAAACTTGCTTTTAAGAATGCCTGATATGCCTTATATGCTTCATAGAAGTCGGCTTTAGAGATAACTTCCATTGGCGAATGCATATTGAGTACTGCCATGCCTGCATCGATAACGTTGATGTTTAAGTTTGCAAGGATGTAAGCGATTGTTCCGCCTCCGCCTTGATCTACTTTGCCGAGCTCAGCTGTCTGCCAATTGACATTAGCGTCATCCATGACTCTTCTTAATGCGCCAATCATCTCTGCGTTTGCGTCATTGCATCCTGACTTACCACGTGCACCCGTGTATTTGTTAAAGACGATACCGTTGCCTAAGTAGCAGCAGTTACGTGTTTCCATTACATAGCCATAGAGTGGGTCATATGCAGCTGAGACGTCTGATGAGAGCATATATGAGTTGGATAATGCATCCTTTAATCTTCTGATGTCGCCGCCTGTTGCTTCCAAGAGTTCTGCAACACAGTTCTCAAAGAATCTTGACTGTGCGCCTGTTGCGCCAGGTGATCCGACTTCTTCCTTATCAACAAGAGCAACACATGATGCGTATTCTGGGACCTCAGTTAAGTCGACCATTGCTCTTAATGATGAATAAGCACAGCACTTATCATCGTGGCCATAGCCAGCTATCATGGATCTATCGAGACCGAAATCTCTTGCCTTTCCGGCAGGTACAACCTCGAGTTCTGCTGAAACGAAGTCTTCCTCTTCGAATCCGTATTTGTCCTTCAAAATGGCGAGAATCGTTGCTTTGACCTTATCCTTTTCGGCATCCTTGGTTGGTTTGCTTCCGAGAGTTAAGTCTAAGTCTTCACCTTCAACGACTTTTGCGCCGCTCTTCTGTAACTGATCAGCTGATAAGTGGATGAGGAGCTCATTGATTCCGATTGCTGGATCGCTCTCATCATCGCCGATGTTGATGTCGATGACTGTTCCGTCTTTCTTAACGACAACACCGACTAATGCGAGTGGGCGTGCTGTCCACTGGTATTTCTTGATACCGCCATAGTAGTGGGTATCGAGTAAGCATAAGCCTGAAGATTCATATAATGGATTCTGCTTAACATCTAATCTAGGTGAATCGATGTGTGCACCTAAGATTCTTAATCCTGCTCTGATTGGCTGTTTGCCAATAACGCATGCGATGAGGTTCTTTTTCTTGTTTGTGAAGTAAACCTTATCTCCTGCCTTTAAGGACATTCCGTATTCGAATTCCTTATAACCATTTGCTTTAAGAACTTCTACAGAACCATTGACCTGTGTTCTCTCTGTCTTGTTAGCGGAGAGGAATGCAATGTAGTCCTGCGAAAGGCTCTCGACTTCTTTTAACTGGGCATCGTCATATTTTTCCCAAGCATTTTTACGATACATATGTAAAACCGCCTTTCTTAACCTAGCCCATTATAAATGGAATAGGGAAAATATCAATTTAAGTGATTAATTATTGTAATTAGAATTAAACGTATTAGTGTGCAAATCATAAGGAGGGAATTATGTTAGAAAAAGAAAACAAAGACTTACAGGCATTCTGGGATTCCTTCTTTGAAGGCGCAGAACCAGAAGCCATTGAAGGAAAATGGATTGAAGATGAGACTTTCAACTCATCGATTAAGAAATATGTTAAAGAGGATTCAAACGTCCTTGATTATGGCTGCGGAACCGGATGGGCATTAATTGAAATAGCAAGGACAGTACCATTTAAAAATGGCATAGGCATAGATACAGGCGCTAATGCGATTAAGTACGCAG
>DCHU01000040.1 GCA_002314915.1 Caryophanales bacterium UBA1744 | reverse complement strand
ATTCAAGTTGAGGCAAGCGGTAGCTCGTATGTAGGAACCGACCTCGCTTTGAATCAATACTTCACTGAAGACGACGCGAAGAACGGAGATATCATCTCTCTATATTTCTATGTCCCACAGGGATGTAATTTGGCATCGCTCCAGTTAGAGGTTCTTGGAAGTTCGATGAACAATGGAATCAAGGGTGATTTGGTTGAGATTGATGACAAAACGGAAGACCAATGGGTGAGAACCGTTGCATCATTCGACACATTAGAAACTCTTGGCGCAATTAGATTGAATATCAATACAATCGATTCATCTGAACCGGCCGTATTCTATATCGACGATATTAACATCACCTTAGGTGAAGAGACCGTGACAACTGATTACGTGTATGATGACGAAAGTCTCTACACGGCATATGAAGACTACTTCAAGGTTGGAACATGCATCTCTGGAAGCCAGATGAGAAACACGGAGTTGAGAAGAATCGTAAAAGACAACTTCAACTCATTAACCGCAGAAAATGAAGGCAAACCAGAACAGGTTTTAGACCAGGCCGAGTGTCAGAGACTCTTAAAAGCGGGAGATGACGCGGCAATCGCGATTACAACCGCTCCATTCGAGAAGATTTATGACTTCGCTGAGGCACATCATATCGGTGTTAGACATCACACATTCGTTTGGTATTCACAGACACCAAGCTGGCTCTTCACAAAGGACTATACATCTAATGGTGCTAAAGCAAGCAAGGAATTGATGCTCAGAAGAATGGAGAACTTCATCAAGATTTCTCTTGAGACAATCAATAACAGATGGCCAGGACTCGTCTATGCGATTGACGTCGCAAATGAGGCTATCGAAAACGGCGGAATCAGAAACAATAACAACAACTGGTATTCAACTGTTGGAGATGACTTCGTCTATTATGCATTTAAGTACGCATATGACTACAAAGATCCAGATCAGGAACTTTACTACAACGACTTCTCATTCGACTACAACACCGGTCACTGCGAGTTCGCGGTCAACACACTGCTTAAACAAGCAATTGCAGAAGAATTAATCGATGGTGTTGGCATCCAGGGTCATATCGACTCAGGCGCTAACCTTGAGAACATTGTCACCGATGCAAAGATCATTCATGACAAGGGACTTAAGTGCCAGATCACAGAACTCGATATCACAATCAACGGAAATGGCGACAGCGCACTTGAGCAGCAAAAGAACGCTTATAAGAATTTGATTAAGAGAATCCTTGAGACAAACGAGAATGGCGAGACCGAAGTCAACGCTCTCATCGTTTGGGGAATCCGTGATAACGAATCGTGGAAACGTGGGCAAAACCCTCTCTTATTCACAGAGAACTATGGCAAAAAGCCTGCATATTATGGTTTCTTACAGGCTGTAGAAGAATACGAATCCTAATTAAAACAAAAAGAAAACCCCAGATCGTTGAGATTTGGGGTTCTTTTTATTAGTCGAGCAATCCGTTCTCGATGATGATGTCGGCGTATGCCATACCTAAGCGGAATGAGCTCTTTGTGTTGTAGTGCATTGAGTCGCCGCCTGGGCTTCCTGTCTTCAATTCGTTGTCTGCTGTCTTTGCTTCGTTGCCGTGTGTATCGACGATGAAGTTCATGTCGTTTGAGTCAGCGAATTTCTGTTTCTCTGCGTTCATCTTGTCTGGGTCTGTCCATGTTGAAGATTCACAGATCATTCCATCGATGAATCCGATGTTTGCGCCATCCTGGTCTGGAGCGATGTCAGCGAAGTCTTCTCTAAAGAGTTCGACCATGTCTCCAAGTCTAGCTGCGTATTTCTGGGTCTTGGCAGTTCCTGTATCGGATTCGCCCTGGTGCCATAACCAACCTCTCATGACTGGGTTATATCCCATATCTTCAATTAACTTGAGGTTATTCTCGATAAATGGTTTTGCGAATGTGTGATAGAGGTTGATCTCTGGCCAATTGCCATCAGCGTCTTTTACTGGCCAGTTATACTGTGTTCCACTCTGCTCGAATCCAGATCCGTTTGATGCCATCTTGATGAAGAAGATTGGTGCATCATCGCTAGCGAACTGGCGGAGTTTATATGCGCAACCAAGCTCTGGTCCCATCTTTGAGTTGCTTGTTCCGGAACCCAATCCAACCTTAGTTGGAACGAACTTTCCTTCGAAGCGGTTCTCGGTGTTTGTTGCACTTACGGATGTGTTGCCGTTTAAGTTTTCGTGGTTGAGCTGTCCATAGCCTGCGCAGTATGAGCTGGTCAAGACTTCTGGCATACCGTCATAGCAGACGTTTGCCTCATCCCATCCTAAATCCTCAATCGCCTTTGTGAGGTAATCGTCACTTCCGTTTTTGAAGGATGTGTTTCCTTCCATGTTTGATTGTCCTGAAAGAACGAAAACGTTAACGTCCTGGACTGTTGGCTCTGGCTCAGGAACCGATGTCGCTGGTGCTGGAGCTGATGATTTTGGGCCATTGTTTCCGCATCCTGCAAGGAAGGCGGATGCCATTAAGCCCATTACTAAAGCCTTTTTGTTCATATGAAAATGCCTCTTTCTAATAAGACATATTTAAGACTTTTTTTAAAACGTCTTATATGACAATCATGCTAGTTTCTAATGGTGTGCCTTGCAGTTTGTCACAAACACGCCATCAACATTTGTTACTCTTCCTAAATTGAATCGGCGATTGACCGACTAGATCTTTGAACGCTTTGCTCAAGTGGGCCTGCGACGAGAACCCCAGATAAAGCGATATTGTTGCGATTGATTTATTTGAATCAACCAACAGCTTTTTGCATTCTTCTATTTTTTTCTCCTGAACGAATTGGAGGGCCGTCTTTCCGGTCTCGTTCTTGAAGCGGAAGCAGAGGTTGGATTTAGACATGTATGAAGAGCTGATGCTCATCACCCTTGGCAACCACGGAAAAGGCCGGGCAGCAGTGGTCGGATTATCCGCAGTTCACGTCACAGGCGGTGCGGGGGAAACAACCATTGGAGTGCCTTCAATCGATAAATCCATCGCTATGGCGGATGGCCCTGCTGGATTAAGACTCAAAGCCGCTTATGGAATTGATAAGAAAGGTATCTACGATATCGTTCCAGATTCAATCAGCGTCAAGATGGCTAAATTCTTCCCTAAGTTCGTCGGCAAATGGATGCTTCCACCGAAGAACCGACACGGTGAAGTTCATTATCAGTTCACAACAGCAATTCCAATCGGAACGTCAATCGCAATGTCATTCAATGAGCAATACGCATATGAACTCGGAGAACTCGTTGCGCAGGAGATGGATATCTTTGGAGTTCACCTTTGGCTAGCCCCTGCGCCAAACATCCACAGAAACATCCGTTGCGGACGTAACTTTGAATACTTCTCAGAAGATCCATTGGTCTCCGGCTTGTTTGCAGCCGCAATCACCAAAGGTGTTCAGTCACACCCTAATAGAGGAGTTACTATCAAACACTTCGCTGGCAACAACCAGGAACTCAATAGAACAAACAATAACAATCACGTTTCAGAACGTGCCATGAGAGAGATTTACCTCAGGGGATTTGAGTTCTGTATCAGAGAGTCGAATCCATTATCAATCATGACCTCATACAACCTTATCAATGGCGTTCACACGTCTGAGCATTACGGCCTCATTAACGACATCTTGAGATGTGAGTGGGGATTTGA
>DCHU01000048.1:5524-5981 GCA_002314915.1 Caryophanales bacterium UBA1744 | reverse complement strand
TTGTGGCCAAACTGAATGAAGACATAATCGCCTTCTTTCATGTTGTACAAGCAAGGTTCAAATCTGTTCTCATCACGGAAACTTTTTGTTGAGCGTCCGCATCTTGCGAGATTGAACAAAGCGATATCGTCTTTGACGTATGAACGGAAGATTTGCCCCCATCCAACCTGTGGGAATTCGTTATCTAGATAATTCTGACAAGTCGAATCACCTAGCAAATAAACGGTTTTCATGTTTATCTTGATGCGTCGAAGTATGCTTTAGCGTTGTTGAAGCAGATATCCTCAACAATCTTTCCAACAAATTCCATGTCGTTTGGATATTCTCCATTCTCAACAAGGTCTCCGAGGAAGTTGCATAAGACGCGGCGGAAGTACTCGTGACGGATATAGCTTAAGAAGCTTCTTGAGTCTGTAAGCATGCCAACGAATCTTGAGAGAAGTCCGAGGTTAGCAAG
>DCHU01000048.1:0-5423 GCA_002314915.1 Caryophanales bacterium UBA1744 | reverse complement strand
CCTGATTCTGGGAATGCGAATGCAAGTGTTGCGAGGAGTTCGTTATCTCCTGGATTTAAGGAGTAGACGATTGTCTTTGGTAATTCATTTGTGCTGTCGAGTTTATCTAATATTTTAGATAAGCATGCGGCGATCGGTCCGTCGTTGATTGCGTCGAATCCTGTATCTGGACCGATTGATCTCATCATACGTCCTGAGTTGTTACGTAACGCTTTGATGTGATACTGCTGGACCCAGTTGTGAGCGCGGTAGAGTCTTCCGAAGTAGACTACGATATATCCGCGGTACTTAGCGACCTCGCTTGCGGTGAGCTTCTCGCCCTTAAGAGCCTTAACTGTTATCTCATTGACCTCTTCTTCGGTTGCGTCTTCGTATAAGACGACATCTAATGCGTGGTCAGCGATGCGGCAGCCTGCCTCATGGAAGTATTCGACTCTCTCTTTTAATGCTTTCTCAAGCGTGTAAAGGTCTGTGATTTCGTATCCAACGACTTTAGAGAGTGAAGCGATGTATGGAATGTATGAATCCCAATCAACGTTGACAACCTTATCAGGTCTGAATGCTGGATAGACGTGGACTTTGAAGTCGTTCTCTTTATAAAGAGCTTTGTGGTAGTGGAGGTCATCGATTGGATCGTCTGTTGTGCATAATGTATCGACATTGCTGCCTTCGATGATGTCTCTTGTTCCGTGTGTCTTGAGGTAATCGGACATGATGTCATATGCCTTCTCAGCCGTTTCAGGTGAGAAGATGTCATTGATGCCGAAGTAGCGTCTTAACTCAAGATGCGTCCAGTGATAGAGAGGGTTTCCGATTGTGTATGGAACGGTCTCTGCCCACTTCAAGAATTTCTCTTTGTCTGATGCGTCTCCGGTGATGAAGTGCTCATCAACTCCGTTGTTACGCATTGCTCTCCATTTGTAGTGGTCACCGAAATGGCCTTCGACGAGCCAGAGCTTTGTGATGTTCTCAAAATGTCTGTTCTCGTAAATCTCTTTGATTGGAAGATGGCAGTGATAGTCATAAATTGGCATCTTCTTTGCGTGCTCATGGTAGAGCTTGCGAGCTGTTTCTGTCCTTAATAAGAAGTTTTCATCCATGAATTGTTCCATTATTCCGCTCCCCCCGATGAAATAATCTTTGTATTGTTCAATGACGACGCCGAGTCCGTCGAATCCGGTGTCGAGATGCTGTTCATAGGCCGCATATGCGCCTTCTTTGTCTCCATTGAGCAACTTGTCGATGATCGCCCTGTGCTGCAAATAGACCGCAGAGACTTTCTCAGAAACACGGAGGTTAGCCATGATTCTCGCTCTGTTGAGTGGGACTGCGCCTTCAACGAGGATATCCCACACTCCATTGAGACCAACTATGTTGAAGAGGGTCTGATGGAATTCGTTGTCGTATTTGTAGAATGCTTTTGATTTCTCGATTGATGGCTCCTGCTTACAAACTTCGGCCTGCTTATCGAGAATCTCAAGAAGTGGGCCAACATTATCATTATTAATGATATCCGCTGCCATTGTGATGATCTTCAACTCAACGCACTTTCTCATGAAGATATAGGTGTTGATGTCATCGATGCTGATCTGTGAGACGAATGTTCCTTTCTGTGGAACGACGTTGAGGAGTCCGTCTTGGACTAATCTAGCGATGATTCCACGAATAGGCGTTCTTGAAATGCCATATTCTGCTGCAAGGTCCTCTTCTCTAATCTTTGTGCCCGGAGTTAAATCAAGGTTGATGATCTTGTTTTTGATCTCCTCGTATATTGCTGAATTGTTATTCATTGATATTGACCTCCTCAACTCCTTCTTTTTCGATTAACGGGCCTTCAGCGCCATAAACGTTAACGCCGCTGATGTTAACTTTGCGCACGTTTTTGCATATAAAGCCTCTTTTTGAGCATATTTCGGCAAAACTCATCATTGCCGGAGTGCCCTCACCGCATTCTTCCTTGAAGGAGAAAGAAGAGTCGATGATGTTTATTTCGTCTATTTTCATTTCCGGTAAACCGTAGAAATATCCGGCTGCGTATTCTATACCACTTGCCTCAATTCTTTCAAAGGTAAATTTGCCCAAATGCGGTGTTCTGTTATCAACCGGTAGTTTTTCCTTGCTCCAGACGTATTCTGTTTTGCCGTCTGGGTCACAGAAATAGAACATATTCATGACCAATGGTGTTAATACGCCCTTCATGACGATATCCGAGAATGTGACATTATCTATCACCGCGAGTTTTCCTCTTCCTCGTCTGGTCTTTATTCTAAGACCACGGTCGGTTGAATCGAATAGACATCTTTCCACTTTTAGGTTGGTAATTCCACCAGCCATCTCAGAGCCTAGTACGACTCCTCCGTGACCATACTGCATCCAGCAGTTGCGGATTAACAATTTATGAAGTGAACCCATTATGTTGGACTGAAATGTTTCAACAATCATATCACTTCTAAGCAGACTGTTGAAAGGACTGAATCCTATATTGAACGGGACTCAGTCCTTTTAATTTTGTCTTGATTCGCTTGTTGTTATACCAATAGATATACTTATCTATAGCTTTCTTAAATTGCTCATAATTATCAAATTCAAATTGATGATCGAAAAACATTTCTTTTTTTCATTAATCCAAAGAAATTCTCCATTATCGAGTTATCCAAGCAATTGCCTTTCCTAGACATGCTTTGGATTATCTCTAGTTCAGATAAGCGATTCTGATAGTTTCCCATCTGGTATTGCCAACCTTGATCGCTATGGAAGATGAGGCCTTTGAGATCCTTGTTTCTGCTAAACGCCTTATTCAACATATCCGTTGTCTGGGAATAAGACGGATGCTTAGAGACGCTATAGGAAACTATCTCCCCATTAAACATATCGAGGATCGGGGATAGATACACTTTGCCCCAAGGGAAACGGAACTCGGTGACATCGGTTGTCCATTTCTGGTTCGGCCTATCCGCCTTGAAGTTACGTTCTATGACGTTTGGAGCCACTTTGCCGACCTCTCCCTTACAAGAACGGTATTTGCTTCTTCTGACAGGCGGGAACAAGCCTTCCTTCTTCATGATTCTCTTCACCTTTTTGTGGTTGACCGTCAAGGAGTGTTCGTTTTTTAAAGCCAAAGCGATGCGGCGATATCCGTATCTCTTCTTATTTTCAAAGAAAATATCTTTTATCAATTCTATTAAATATTCGTTCTTTTTATCCAAACCGCCTTTGCTTTTCGTGTAAAAGAAAGTAGATCTGGGCAGCTTTGACACCTCTAGAAGGACGCTGAGTTTAAAAGATCGCCTTAGTTCCTCAAGAACCTTTACTTTTTCTTCTGTTCTTGGGCCTTCCTTTGTTGAACTAAGGCAGCTAATTTTTTTAGGTAAGCATTCTCCGCCTCTAAATACTCTAGCCTTTTCCTTAGCTCGACTATTTCTTCCGTTTGAGACTTGCTTTTAGATGGTTTGACCGGTTTGTTTCCCATTTTCCTTTTCCTGCCTCGACCATCCAATTTTAAGCCATCCCACCCAAGTTCTAAATACTTTCGGTGCCAGGTTGTAACTTGAGTTTTGCTAGACATGCCCAAGGAATGCGCAACCTCGTGATATGATTCGCCGTCTAAAACGCGTTGAACTGCATTTGTTTTGACTTCATAAGTCCAATGTCTGCTTCGATGCTCTAAACCACTATCGCCATAAGCATCATAGATTTTTGCCCATACCAATATGCGATCATGCATCGTTTTTCTAGAACAGCCTTCCACGGTAGGTGTAAAGCCATTCTTCTTGTACTCAAGCACCATCTTGAGTTTTTCTTCTTTTGTCCATCTCATGATAAAAACCCCTCCAGTTGGTTGTCCAACTTTTGGGGTTCATATCACTAAGCGGTCTTTTTTAGTATTTAGCGAGTTGTTTTGGATATGCGGAATCCAGCCCAGCAATTCTAGCGTCCAACCATATCTTTAGATATTCTGACGCTTGCCTTTGATTTACAAAGTATTTGACTATGCTTGGCTGATAACCACTTAATGTGATTCCGAACGACTGAGACCATTTGGTCGCATTCTCAACGTAATCGGCGGAGTACTTTGTTGTGTATAAATCAATGAGTTTAGACGCCTCGGTAAACACGCCTGCTTCTTTAGCTAAATTCCATTTGGCGTTGACCCTTTCCCAAAACCATCCCTGATTTGCGAATATATTGAGCCAAGGGTTATCGGTAGTGGAGCAATATAGCGTGGATGAGTTACTGATCTTGAAGTCGTCTTTTGTGAGCACGCAGCTATCGGAGAACTTGTAGCTTGAACCACTCTTAACAAGCCTTCCGTTTGAAGTCATCGCGCTCTGATTTGCGAGAGTTAACGCTAAAGCGTTGCCCCATGTGCTGTTGCCATATGCATAATCAAAATCCCATGGAGCGACATAAGTCATCTTTCTGTTTCCGGTTTCACTCATATCTAAAGATAAGTTGAATGATGAGAATCCAATATCTCTATCTTCCGAGATGTCGCAGACGATAAACATATCCACTAATGAATCGATATCGATGACTTTGGATATAGCCTCTTCGACTGAAGTGGATGTATCTGTCACATATTCGCCATCTTCATCAATGGTATGGAATGGGTTTGTGGTCACATCGGTGTGCGTTTTCTTTATCGCGTCATAGACGACCTTCCAGATGTTTTGGGTGCATTTGGCGGCGAAATCATGTTGCTCCTGATTCATTATGTCATTTGTGACGGAAAAGCCTGTATTGCCGTTATTTTGGCCCAAATAATCGACGGTGAACGTCTGAATGGCGTCTTCATTCTTATAATATCCGTCATATTCGAGGAAATATCCTGTCTTAACGCCGTCTGTTGCTAACTTTGATTCAGGTATATTTACCCTATTTGAATCGATTTGCTGTTGCTCAACTAGGTTGTAGACGCCGTTATACTCACCATTGAGGTAAACCTTAACCGGTCTGAAGTCTGATGCGTAATAGCCATCGCTTTCTAAGATTGAGTTAGAAATAAAACCCGCAACCGTGTTGCGGAGCATTGAGGTATCTTTCCACTCCGCTAAAAGGACCCATGATTTGAATTTATTGTTGTTATTGAGACCCAACAAGGATTGTTTCTTATCAAATTTGATTCTTATTGGTCTTTTTGCGTATGTGGATGTGTAGTTGCCTCTCACTTTGACTTGTGATGCGACGTCTGTTAAGTCATAACCTTCGCCGTTGCTATCGACACTGATTGATGCGCCAACATAGTTATAGACAGGAACCTCTCCTTTAGATCCTTTGTGCTGAGTTGGATCGATTAAAGAAGAGTCGTCGATTGCAAGACCGTCTGCTGTGTTGATTTTTATCTCAGGAAGCTTCTCGGTCTTGAAGTATTCGTGAAGTTTGATTTCTTCTTCAGGGGTAACGGGAGGCGTCTCACTCTCGGT
>DCHU01000033.1:436-3400 GCA_002314915.1 Caryophanales bacterium UBA1744 | reverse complement strand
TTAATGCCTTCGGCGTTTAAGGGGGGGGTAATGCCTTCGGCGTTTTAACCTCTCCACCATAACCATTAAACAGCGTAGCCTTAAACCGCGAAGTCTTAAACCGCCAACGGCCTTAAACAGCGTAGCATTAAACAGCGAAGCCTTAAACCGCGAAGCCTTAAACCGCCAACGGCCTTAAACCGCGAAGCATTAAACTGCCGCAGGCAATATACAATATGACATTTACAAATGACTATGATGTTATTCTCCATACATTGGAGAAGGAACATAAAGAATTACAGACGAAGGCACGCAAAGGGGACAGAGAGTCACAATGCAATCTTTCGTGGCTTATGTGGCGATGTAAAGATAAAAGATATGCTCCTGAGACCGAAGACGAAGAGTGGCTTGCACAACTTGCCGAAGAGTCTTTCTATCCAGCGTTGTACCTCTATCTGAAAGGAAACAGATATACTAACAACATTACAAATGAAAAGAAAGAATCGCTCGTTGCAAAGTACTTCGACAAGGTATATGAGAACAAGGAAGACATTGTTTTTCTGAAAGAAGGTGTCATAAATATTGCAAACGATTTCAATCTATGTGGCTTATATTCTGACAGAGCACCGAAACTCATCGAGATGCTTGAAATACTTGCAGAGTATGATAATGACTGCCATTGGAACGGAATACTTGCCACACTCTACTATGACGGAAGAGCGCAACTTGGAATTTGTCCTGATGCCCAGAAGTCAAAAGCATATTACACCAAAGCCCTCAACTCGTATGAATGTACAGATGTGTGGCGACGACAATATGACTTCCTTGACATGCCAATCGAAGATAATGCCCTTTGCTAAGTGATGATTAAAAAATAAAGTTGCCCATTTCGTTGAATTTTTTTTTCTTCTTAACTATTTTGTGAGTAGATAAACCAATACTATTATTATAAATAAAATTATGCGTCAATTCAAAAATACAAAGACAATTACAGACCGTACCTCAACAAGTGTTAATGCCTATTTCCGCGATGTGAGCAAATATCCTCTTGCAACCATAGAAGAGGAGATTGCCCTCGCACAGAAAATACATAGGGGAGGCGTTGATGGTGAACGTGCAAAGAAACGACTCATCGAGGCCAATCTGCGTTTTGTGGTGTCGGTGGCAAATGCTTACAGATGGTGTGGACTTGATCCTGCCGATCTGATTGCCGAAGGTAACATAGGATTGATTAAGGCTGCAGAACAGTTTGACGAGACACGAGGATTCAAGTTTATCAGTTATGCTGTTCACTGGATACGTCAATCCATTCTTAGTGCAATAGCGAATGGTGAACGAACAGTACGCCTGCCTCTCAATCAACTTGCTTTGATTCGCAAGTATAGCTGTCTGTCACAGGAGACAATGCAGTCAGAGCAACGAATGCCATCACCTGAAGAGTTTGCCGCTTATGCCGAGATAAGCCTCGACAGGGCAAATGAGGTCGTCAACTGTATATCGGGGACTGTGTCAATGGACTCACCAGTAGGAGACGAAGGTGACAGTTCTTGTCTGGGCGACTTCATTCCTTCATCCTCACACACAGATAGTCAGATGAACAGCGAATCATTGACATACGATATGAGTAATGTGCTTTCCACTCTTCTTTCAAAACGAGAGTGCGATATCCTTATGCGAAGTTTCGGTATCAACTGTAAACAACAGTCGTTGGAAGAGATTGCAGACACCTTCGAACTATCGCGTGAACGTGTTCGCCAAATACGTGAAAAGGCAATCCGAAGACTACGTCAGTCCTCTAAATCATTAATATTAACTAAATACTTAAGCTAGAAAATGAGAAAATTAAAAATACCAATTCCACCTAAACCAACAGAGGAAGAGAAACGAGCAAAGATTGAAAAGATGTGGCAGGAAGCTCCAATGGATTACGCCACTCTTCTCGTTCGTTTCAAGAATAATGAACGATTGCTACATTATCTTAAAGAGTTCCCTGACGATATAGAATGGCCAAAAGACAGAACATGCAAAAATTGTGGCAAACCTCTTGTCGCGGTCTATGAATGCAGTCCAGCCTGGACATGGGCAAACTTATGCGGACTAGCTGGATATGAATATGCATGCCCGTACTGTGGCAAGTTACATGAGTTCCAGATGACAATGATGAACTAGTAAAGGGTTTATGGGTTAAGAGGTTAATGTTTAACGGTTAACGTTTAACGTTTAACGGTTATCGGTTACCCCCTTATACCCGGACGGCCGTTAACCGTTAACCATTTATCTCTGGCTAATTGGTAAATAGTAAATGTTTTGATGATTTATGTTAAGAAATGAATAAGAAAGAAGACGATTTATTCCCTGAAAAATGAATTTTGGAGAGGAGTTTATTATGTTCCTAATGAATCAAAAAAAAATTAATAATATGCAGAACACAATCGAAATTAAGAAAATCTATCAAGAGTTAATCGACATCGAAAATGCACTTCAAGAGAAAAAGACCTATTTTGAAGACTTTACAGATGAAGACACGCAAGAAGTTGTGACGATTGAGCGTTATGAACTAGTATCCCGCGAACCTAATGCTGAAGAATCTGCTCGTATCGCTGAACTCATTGTGATTCTTCTAAGTCGCTGTGCCGAACTAGATGATGACGAGTTAGAAACAATGTACTTTGCGACAAAAAGACTCGCATTTCTTGAAGAAGCCATGAAGCGTAATCTTGACTGGGCCATAGAAGATGACGATGATGATGTGAACTTCGTCACATATACCATCACTTCTGACAAGAAAGCATCGCTTGACGCAATCGAAACAATGATTGATGAATTATGCGCAAAATTCGGCACGCCAGAAAATATTGCAGACGGACTGACAATGAACCTGCCTTATTCTTCTGTCATGAAACTCCTGATTGGCGAGAGCCGATTCACTGGACTAGTAGAATATAAAGAAAGAACAGATGATTCTCTTATCCTGAATTGCTCATG
>DCHU01000033.1:0-299 GCA_002314915.1 Caryophanales bacterium UBA1744 | reverse complement strand
TTTACAAAATGAACGTTTTATTTTTATTTAAAAAAATTTTGTGGATTGTAGAGAACTACTATATTGGGCGGACGTTGGGGGTAAAAATGCTTAAAACATTTTTACCCCCAAAATCTCTTGCAATCTGTGGTTCAGCTGATTATGGAGAAATTTCCCGCAAAAAAAAGTGCTTGAAAAGTTTGGTGGAATCATAGAGAATACATTTCTTTGCACCAGAAAAAATTAAAAACTAGAAAATATGAAACAGCTTAAATGCCCAAAGTGCGGCAACATTTTCCAGGTTGATGAAGCAGATTACG
>DCHU01000082.1:72875-77839 GCA_002314915.1 Caryophanales bacterium UBA1744 | reverse complement strand
AAAGACATGGCCATCACAAGAAAAGACTTCTTTGCTCTCATATGTGTATACCTCTATGCCTATAGTGTAACCGCATCTAAGATATATTGCTTGGCAATCTTACGAAAGAAAAAGGACAGATTTACTGCCCTTGTCAATTTTAAAACGGAAAATATTAGAGATTTAAGTGCTTGTAGCTGATTGCGGTGATGCTGTCAGTGTTGATGACTCTGGTCGTTCTCTTTTCTGTGACCTTGATCCAGTTGTCCTGTGCAGCAACGAGTCTGCAATGATATTCATCGCCTTCGATTGTTCTGATGACGACTTCTTTTCCGATAAATTCAGCGATTAATTCGTTTGGCATAGTTCTATTCTCCTTATCGAGTCTTCTCATTGCACGAGCGTGTGCAATTCTTCTTCTCCTAGAGGATGCGGCGGCAATGCTAGCAGCCATTATTGCAGCGTTTGCGCCCGCTAAAGATGCAGCATTCATACCCAATCCTCCTCTGTTATCGTTAGTATACTATTTCTTAAGAAGAAAGCGCTATTTATTAGAAAATGATTAACATTTAAAATTAATGCCATACAATCACACCTATGAATATCGAGAGAATCAAATCAATTCAAAATGAACTCCAAGGAGTTACCATGGTCGTCGCTAGCAAGTATGTCTCATCGAATGAGATATCTGAGTTAGAGGGTCTTGGCATCCACGATTTCGGTGAGAACAGAATTGATGCGTTCCTCGAAAAGAGTGAAGCCCTTAAGGATCACAATATCGCTTGGCACTTTATCGGACACCTCCAGACCACTAGAGCGAAGAAAGTCATCAATAAAATTGATTATCTTCACTCGCTTGACTCCCTAGAACTTGCAAAAATCATTCAAAACAGGCGCGAAGAGCCACTTAAATGCTTTGTTGAGGTACATGGAACGTCTTCCACAACAAAAGACGGAGTCAGCCCAGAAAACTTAGATGCATTCTTAGAGGCTTTAAAAGAATTTCCAAAGGTCCAAGTAATTGGGCTTATGGTCATGAGTGACAGAGATCAGACAGATGAAGAAAAACTAAATGTGTTTCGATGTACGAAGCTCTTAGCCGAGAAACACGGACTAAAAGAGACATCAATGGGTATGTCAGACGATTATAAACTAGCAGTCGAAGCAGGAACGACGTTCGTTAGACTTGGACGGATCATCTGCTTCTAGAAAGGAACACAATGAAATTACTTACAGTACAAGATATATCATGCTACGGACAGTGCTCCACCACTGTCGCGTTACCGGTCTTATCCGCATACGGACATGAGACCGCAATATTACCATCCGCAATACTATCAACTCACACCGCTCCAGGTTTCAGCGGATTCACAGTCTTAGACTTAACGGATGAGATGCCTAAGATCATCAAGCATTGGGAAGATACAAAGATTAAGTTTGATGGTTTATACACTGGATACATCGGAGACGCTAGACAATTTGACTACATCTTAAAGATTAAGAATGAGCTTATGAATGAAGGCGGTCAGTTCTTCGTTGATCCCGCTATGGCAGATCACGGTAAGATGTATTGGGGCTTAGGCGAGACAATCGTTAACGGAATGAGAAGAATCTGCTCAGTTGCAGACTACATCCTCCCAAACATCACAGAGGCTTGTTTCTTAACAGATACACCATACCAGGAAGAACATACGGATGAGTTCATCAACACGCTTCTTGAGAAACTCTTGGCCTTAGGATGCAAGAACGTAATTCTCACAGGTTATGAGAAAGGCACACAGTTAGGCGCTATCGCATATGACGGAAAAGAAAAGGTTGTTGTATTAAAAGAGAGGCAGGTCCCAAGCTATCACGGAACTGGCGACATATTCTCAAGCGTCATTATCGGAAACCTCTTAAACGGCAAGAGCTTATATGACACTTTAGATGATGCAACAGACTTCATCGTCAAGAGCATCCAAAAGACAAAAACGGACGAAAGCCATTGGTATGGCGTTAAGTACGAAGAAGTCTTAGCGGAAAGAAAATAACCACAAAAAAGCCCCGTATTAATCAAAATGCGGGGTTTTTATTATGTTTTTATCTATTGTTCAGGGATAACTGCGAAGAACACCAATGTTTTGTCGCCTTTGTTCATCATTTGGTGCCTGTGACCTTTTGGACAATAATGGCAATCTCCTGCGTTTGCCACTTCTGTTGTATCGTCATAGATGAACGACGCCGTTCCTTCGAGGATGTAGATAACCTCGCTGCTTGTCTCATGGGTGTGTAACCCAAGCGACGATCCCGGTTCTAATTTGCCGTACATTACCTTGCCAAGTTCATTCGTGAAAAGCTTTGCAATTAGCTCTCCTTCTCCGTTTTTGAATTTAGGAAGAACTTTCTCGTCCATGTTCTTGAAGTCTATCAACATACAACTCCTCCAATTCGTTTGACTAAATTATATTGGTTGCTAATATGTAATTATGAACGCGAAAACAACAAAGACAATAGTGGCGGCCTCTATAGGCTTCATCACCATCGTTTTATCTTGCATCGCAACCCCAGCATTACGTTATAGACACGCCTACTCTTTCAAGGATAAAGCAACCATAGAAGGCTTGCTTTCCACAAGCAGCGTTTATGTTGTTGAACACCTCCCTAGGGATGAAACAAGTAGTCATTGGTCTTATACAGACAACTCAGGCCTATTCAGAGAAGCGCTAAGCAAAATCCGCTTTGTTGAGGAGCAAAACAAATTCCCTTATAAATACAAGGAAAAAGGATGCTATTCAGCGCTTCGTTTCTTCCCTGATTGCTATCAATTCAGGATGAATGGAACATTCGACGAATGTAGTGTTGAGTATAGGGGTAACATGAGTTTTTCTGCCGTTCGTTATTACACATTAGACCCTGCAGACGGGCAAAAACTCGTTGATTTAGTTAAAGAGAGGGGGCATAGAGTATGAAGAAACTAGTTTGCTTCATCCCTCTTGTGTCATTCCTCTTGGCATCGATCGCTAAATTATGCCTTTCAATATACGGAATAATCGATGCCGCTTATGGTGTGGGGATTATATCAACCATTGGTGTTTTAGCTTATTTAATGATGATTTTTGTTGCGAAAATCGAAGATAAACATGATTTGATAATAGATATTGTAACCCTCGTTGTCGCTTTCTTTGTTGGGCTGGGTTTCTTTGTTTGGCTCGGAGGTTTCTTCCCGCTAACAGTTAATTCCCTGCTTCTATTTATTGCCCTGCATCTAGTTTTAATCACCACGTTCATCATTAGGATGGTTCAATTCTTTAAATACAAACAACGCCTTAAAGCAAAACAACAATAAAAGCCTTGGTTATATCGCCAAGGCTTATTTTATTTGATGTTCTTAATGTCGTATGGTGTAACCTGGTAAACAAAGTAGTTCAACCAGTTTGAGTACAAGAGATTCGCGTGTGCTCTCCAAAGACAGATAGGTTCCTGTGTATCATCGTCGTTTGGGAAATAGTTCTTTGGTTTCTCGATTGGTAAGCCAAGGTTCTTGTCTCTTTGATACTCAAGGTTCAATGTATTTGGCTCATATTCGGAATGACCAGTGATGAACACCTGTCTTCCGCCTTCTGTCGCAACTGCGTATACGCCTGCCTCATCGCTGACGGATAAGACTTTCAATTCTGAGCGCTTTTCAATATCCTCAAGTTTAATCGTGGTATGGCGTGAATGAGGAGCCATAATGACGTCATCAAAACCTCTCATGAGGATTGAACTCTTACGCACTACTTTATGTGGAAAGATGCCAAACATCTTCTTATCCAAATGGTATTTTGGAATTCCATAATGGTAATAGAGTCCAGCCTGTGCACCCCAACAAATATGGAATGTGGATTGGACATGAGTCTTTGTCCATTCCATGATTTCACATAACTCATCCCAGTAATCCACTTCTTCAAATGGCATATGTTCAACCGGTGCTCCAGTGATGATGAATCCGTCATAATAATTGTCTTTTATCTGATCAAAAGTGACGTAAAACTTGGTTAAATGCTCTTCAGATGTATTTTTTGCAACATGACTTTCCACTCTAACTAAATCGAGTTCGATTTGAAGAGGTGTATTTGAGATTAAGCGGGTAATCTGTGTTTCTGTTGCGATTTTTGTTGGCATTAAATTGAGCAAAGCAATCTTAAGTGGACGGATATCCTGGGTTGATGCGCGGAAATCATCCATGACGAAAATGTTCTCGTCTGAGAGTTTCTGATATGCTGGTAATTCCTTTGAGAGTTTAATCGGCATAAGGCCCTCCTATATTAGATTGAAGCGAATGCTTTATCCAAATCTTCAATGATGTCTTCGACGTTTTCGAGTCCGACTGATAAACGGATTAAGTCTGGTGAGACGCCCGCTTCGATCAACTGTTCATCGTTCATCTGGCGGTGTGTTGCGCTAGCAGGGTGCAAACAGCATGTCTTTGAGTCGGCGACGTGTGTCTCGATTGAGGCAAGGGTCAATGACTTCATGAAAGCCTCTGCCGCTTTTCTTCCGCCCTTAACGCCGAATGAGATGACGCCGCATGAGCCGTTAGGCAAATACTTCTTTGCGAGTTCGTGGTATTTATCGCCCTCAAGTCCGCAGTATGTGATCCAAGCGACTTTTTCATGCTTTGAAAGGTATTCTGCAACCTTTTGCGCATTTGAGCAGTGTCTTTCCATTCTGACATGGAGACTCTCTAAACCGATGTTTAAGAGATATGCGTTCTGTGGATGCTGAACCGATCCGAAGTCGCGCATAAGCTGAGCGGTTGCCTTGGTGATGAATGCGCCACCTAAACCAAACTTATCTGCGTATGTGATTCCGTGATAGCTTGCATCTGGTGTGGTTAATCCAGGGAATTTATCTTTGTGGGCCATCCAGTCGAATTTGCCAGCATCAACGATGCATCCTCCGACGCCGGATGCGTGACCATCCATGTATTTTGTTGTTGAGTGTGTGACGATATCTGCGCCCCA
>DCHU01000082.1:70668-72797 GCA_002314915.1 Caryophanales bacterium UBA1744 | reverse complement strand
TGAGCGACTTTAGCGAATAATTCGATGTCTAAGACGGTTAAGGCCGGATTTGCGATTGTTTCGCCGAAAACAGCCTTAGTATTCGGTTTAAATGCGGCATTTAACTCTTCTTCTGTAGCGTCAGGTGATACGAATGTGAATTCGATGCCCATTTTTGCCATTGTGACTGCGAACAAGTTGAATGTTCCACCGTAAATAGCTGAGCATGCAACAACGTGGTCACCGCAGTTTGCGATATTGAAGATTGAATAGAAGTTAGCGGCCTGGCCTGATGAGGTGAGCATTGCAGCGCTTCCGCCTTCAAGTGCGCAGATCTTAGCAGCAACTGCATCGCAAGTTGGGTTTGCTAAACGGGAATAGAAATAACCGCTAGCCTCTAAATCGAAGAGTTTGCCCATATCTTCGCTGGTGTCATATTTGAATGTTGTGCTCTGATAGATAGGAACTTGTCTAGGTTCTCCGTTCTTTGGCGTGTATCCAGCCTGGACACAGCGGGTTTCAATGCGCTTATCTTCGTTCATGGTGTTATCTCCCTTGATGATGTTCTGCATTATAACACAAACAATCCACATAACTAATTCAATGGAATTAAAAGTGGTTTCAGGCATAGAAAAAGGATGCCATCCAATGGGTGACATCCAATTCTGGTTTTATTATTCAACTACTGGAGTTGGTTTCTTGCGTAATGCAAGGAAGATGACTGCTGCGCCCCATCCTGCATCGAGAACTGCGAGCGAAACGGTGCCTGCTGTGAGTCCGACTCTCCAAAGTGCAGGCTTATATCCGAGGATGTTTGCCTTCATAGCATTGGAGTTGACCAATGCATAGCAGTTGTTGTGAGCTGTGCGTCTCAGCATGTTGGTGTCTTTTGGATCTGTCTCAGTGACATATGGTGTTCCGTAAGGATTCTTTCCTGACTGTAACATTCCATCTTCACCAGCGACTAAGCTTAAGTCGCCTCCTGCGTAGAGCATCTGCTTGGAATCCATGAATGCCCATGACTTATAGTCACAGATAACAGAACCAACGAAGCCCCATTCTTTTCTGAGGATTGTTGTGACTAAGCGATAGCTTCCGCCTGCCCATTCATAACCGATACGGTTGAATGATGTCATTAAGCCGTGTGACTTACCTTCCTTAACAGCGATTTCGAATGCCTTGAAGTAAAGTTCACGCATTGCCTGCTCATCGCACCATGTTGCGATACCGCCACGGTGTGTTTCCTGGTCATTTAATGCGAAGTGCTTAACGTTAGCGTAGACGCCTTTTTCCTGAACGCCTTTGATGACTGTTGCAGCGAACTTACCTGTGAGTAATGGGTCTTCTGCATAGTATTCTGTGTTACGTCCGGAGAATGGTGATCTGTGGAGGTTGACGCCTGGAGCATACCATCCTGGGTATGATAATCCGTCGCCCTTCTCGTTACCGACCAATGATTCTTCGCCCAATGCATGTGCCTGCTTTGTAGCGAGTTCAAGGTTGTATGTTTGTGAGAGTAAGCACTCTGACTGGTAATAGACGCAGCCGTAGACTGCTGGGTCGCCCTGGAATGCGACGAATCCAGTAGGTCCGTCAGCTGATGTTGTCTTTGGAATGCCTAAACGCTCGATATCAGTTGTGGAATAGCATCCTTTGTTGAATAAGTCGATCATTTCCTGGAATGTCATCTGATCAAGGAAGTCATTCCATAATTGATCGTCATATTCCTTTCCAACTAAATCTCTGAACTTGACGCCCTTATCCGCGCCCATTGTTGGGACAGCGTCGAATGTTTCGTTGTTTGTTGTCTCTTTCGATCTCAACTTGGTCTGAATGTCTGAGGTGATCAAACGCTCTTCAGTCGTTGTTGGATGTGGGAATGTTTCTTCCCAGTCTGTACGAGAGAGGCTCTCTGTCATGTAGTTGGTGCACTCGTCGAATAATGGCTCAACCTTTGTGCCTGTTGTTGGATCAACTTCGTACTTATAACCTGTTGCCAAGTTCTTTGTGAATGTTCCAAAGTCTGTGTGAGCATCTGTTCCTGCGTGGAAGATGTAATCACCGCCATCAAGTTCGTATCCCTTGAATCCGTTTTTGTTCGCATCCTTGTTGTCAAAGCTTGCGAAGTAGTATGGGTTGACTTTGATCTT
>DCHU01000082.1:0-70590 GCA_002314915.1 Caryophanales bacterium UBA1744 | reverse complement strand
CCTGATTTGTAAGGTGCCTCAACATAAAGTTGAACAACCTGTTTACCGGCGACGGAGCCTGTGTTCTTTACCTTGACACTGACTTCGAATTCTTTGTTCGGAGTTGGGTCTAACTCATTTCCACCAAAATCGACGACGCTCTGTTCAAACGTTGTGTAGCTTAAGCCGTAACCGAATGGATAGACAACGTTGTTGCTATACCATGTTGGATCATCCTTACCACGTGTTTCGTAGTAACGGTATCCAAGGTAGATGTTCTCTTCGTATTCAACGAAGTAATATGAGGTTGGTGTTGTCTCGTTCTTGAGATAGCTGTCGCCACCCTTTGAGAAGTTACCACCGAAGTTCTGCCAGACTGGATCTTTATCGTAGTTGGTGTAAATCGTGTCAACTGTGTGACCTGACGGGTTCACCTTGCCGGTGAGGATTTCACCAAGTGCCATGATTCCGTTTTCACCAGGGCTTCCGATATTGATGCAAGCATCAACGCCAGAATTTGCATCCTTTAAGAATCCAACGTCAACATAGTTAGAACCGTTGAGTAAGAGGATGACACGTTTGAACTTCTTGGATTCGACAATGTCTTTTAACAATGCCTTTTCGTTTGCGTCGAGTTCGAGATAGTGTGCTGCACCATCATCTGAAGCACGAGGCAAGTCGAAGTTTTCACCTGCGATACGAGATACAACCATAATTGCTGCATCTGAGTATTCGGAATATGTGTTTTTGAGTGAATCTGGATATGAGCTGAGTGGAGTTTCGCCAGTCTTAAGTGTTGCAACACCTGACTGACCCTTATCCATTTCCGCCATAGTTGGGTTATCGGAACGTCCTTCGCCCGAAAGCTTTGCGTCGCTGTAGAAATCCTTTAATGCGGTGTTGCATTTGATTCCAACCGCTTCAAGTGAATCGTAGATTGTTTTTGATCTGGCGATGATTTCCTTTGAAGGAGCCGCAGATCCTGAACCGCCATAGACTAAAGCGACTGAGTTCTTGCCGAAGACAGAAACCTTAGTTCCCGAGCTCATCGGAAGTGCGTTGTTGTCGTTTTTGAGAAGGATCATACCTTCCTGGCAAATCTCTTTAGAGACCGCCATACCGTTGTTGTATGCTTCTTCTTTTGTTTGGCAATCCTGTTCAAAAGGTGTTCCTGGATCGTTTGGGTCAACGATTGCTCTCTTATGTCCAAAGACGCCGCTTAAAACGACTTCATACATGTTTGCAGCAATGTTACCTGCGGTGAGAACGCCTGCCACGAGGACGGCGCTAACACCCCAAATAATCACGCTGGGTTTTAATAATTTTTTGAGGCCCATATTGTTAGTCCTTTTATTGGTTTGTTTTTTAATTAGTCTCTAACGAGGTTGTCGTATTCTGCAGCATCCCAAGTAAGTTCGCTTGTTGAGTAGAGCTTGATTGAGTCGACGCATGGTGCGGATGATGCGATTGTTCCGTTTAAAGTATCCATGTTATCAACCTTCATCTGGATGACGTTCTTGCCAGCCTTTAATGAGACTGAAGCGCTGAGGAAGTAATCCTGGAATGAGAGGAACTGTCCGATCTGTGGAATGTTGTGGAGTGTGACTGTTCCGTATTTGATTGCTTCGCCGTTGACTGTGATTGGGAATGATTCGTCAGTGACTCTAGCCCATACTTCGTCGTTATCTGGGTTTGTAACACCGTATTCTGCGCCGAATCTAGCGAGGATTGTGACGTTCTCTGCTGCTACATCAGATGTGAGTTCCCAAGTTAATGTATCGCCCTTAACGTACATGAAGTGGACGAATGCGAGGTTGTCCTCGTCGATGCCTGTGACGCCATATTCATCGTAGTAGTCACGTCCGATCAAGCCTTTGCCCTGCTGGCCACCTGAATATGTAGCGCCTGGCATACCTAATTCACCGCCATAAACAGCAGTGATATCTGGACAAAGTTCTGCTTCAAAGAGCTGTGGGTCGATGTCTGCAGGAACGAATAATGGTTCGAGCTTGACGTCTGCCATAACTTTGTTGAGGTCTTCTTTTACGAAATCCCAGATCTGTCCGCCATTGAGTGTGTTCTTCCATCCATAGAAGACCTGTCCTGCAGGTGCTGTTGGGTCTGCTGGCTTTGTGAGTGCTGTTCCTTCAACAACTTCTGTAGCTGCACCCTCACCGATTGTGACTGTGTGCTTTCTGTTTGAAACAGGAGCTGTGCTTGACGTTTTGGTCTGTGATGAGGTCTGCTGACCGCCATCTTGGGATGTCTTCTGTTCAGCCTGGCTTGTTGTGTCTGCTGGCTTCTCCGATGATTTTGCTGGTGCTGGCTTCTCACCGCATCCAGTGAGGAACAAAGCTGCTAAAGCAACACCCATTAACATCTTTTTGTTTTTCATAGTTTTCTCCTCGTCCATTGAAATTAAGAAATGGACATTTTTTATATTTTTGTAACGTAATTTAGTAAACTAAATTCCCGTACTTTTATTATACATTAGTTTACAACTTGTTAGCATAAACTGCTAGGACAAAATGCCCTAGCAGTCATGCTTTTTTTATTTGAGCTTATTCAGACTCTTTTCTCTTCTTGAGAGCGATAGCGCCTGCGATAACCATTGGGATGACTAATGCTGTTGTTGCAGCGATTGATCCCTTACAGCCTTTCTTGGTTGGCTTTGTTGGCTCTGATGTATCGTCTTCTAATCCACCTGGAGCTGCGCCTACGTCGATGACGAACTTGTAAGCGATTGTCTCTTTGTCGTTAGAGATGATGACATCGATGTAGTATGTGCCAACGTTCTGGAACTTACCGGTGATGACTCCGTCTTCGAATGTGAGTCCTGCTGGGAGGTCACAACGCTTATTGAGTGCATACTGGATGTTTGTTGTATCGAATCCGTCTGGGAGCTCGACTGAGAGGTTGATATCGTCTGTGATGTCAACTTCGACGTTCTGCTGTCCAGCGACCATTGTCATGCCTCTCTGCATACCTGTGCAGTTGACAGCCATGTACATTGTCTGCTTGACGGTTTCTCTGACTGCATTCCACCATGAGAATGAGATGTGCTTTTCGCCATTGTGCTCATAGACTGGAGCGCCTGTTCCGCCTGCCCATGCCATTGTTGCGTCCCACTTTGAGATTGTCTGGCCGTTGAAGCCTGATGAGTCTAACTGTGAGTTGCATCCTGCGAGAAGTCTGTTTGTGACGTTCTCGTAGCACTTGAAGTTGACTGATCCGTTACCGGAGTGGGTCATATCTGATAAGACTGAACCCTTGAAGCCCCACTCACCACGTAAGACTTCTGTCATTAATGGATAGCTTCCTGCTGTCTCCTGGAGACCGATACGGTTGTATGATCCCATGACACCGATGGATTTACCTTCCTGGAAGACCATCTGGAATGACTTTAAGTAGATTTCACGTAATGCCTGCTCGTTGACGAATGAGATACCGGATTCACGGTTCTTCTCCTGGTCGTTGACTGCGAAGTGCTTGAAGTATGCGTAGACACCTCTGTCTGTTGCAGCGCCGACAACGTTAGCAGCGATTCTGCCCATTAAAAATGGGTCAGCTGCATAGTATTCGAAGTTACGGCCGCCGAATGGTGAACGGTGTGTGTTACAACCTGGTCCCCACCAGCCTGCCTTACCTGTGATCTGTGATTCCATACCGACACATTCGCCCTGCTCGTGTGCAAGTTTTGGGTTGAATGTTGCGGCGATGATTGGAGAGGAGACCCACCACATGATGTTGAACTTCTGTGGTCCGTCACCTTCTGAGAAGCCGCCTTTGCCGACTGCGCTCAAGTCTGGTGATGACATTCTGTTGTTTTCAACGAACTTAAGCATTTCTGCCCATGTGAATTCATTGATGAACTCATCCCATTTTGGATCGTCTGGTTCACAATCCTTTAATTCGAGTAACTGGATACGATCGCCTTTTGCGAGAGTTGTATTTGACTGTGTCCAGCCACCTTCAACTGCGTCATCTTCTGATCTGTATGCTGCTTCTGGTGTGTAGTCGAAGTTGTGATCTTCTTCGATGTCCCAGATGTTGTATTCGTGAGTTAAGAACTCTTCGAATCTTGATCCAGCCTTAACGGTTCTATCTTGGATAGTTGGGTGGGTTGGGAATGTTCCGTCCCAGTCAGCACGTGAGAACTGTGTGAACTCGATATCATCTTCACCTGGCATTGAGCTGTAGAAGCCTCTGTCTGTGAATCTGTTCGTGACTTCGTTTCCAGTGAAACGGTCTGTTGTGTACTGGATGCCACCGTCAGTGACCTTCAAGTCGACTGAATCGTAGTTTTCGTGAGCGTTCTTATTTAATAATACTGAGTATGTGCCTGCATCAAGCTCATATCCTTTGTGTCCATTCTTGTTGGCATCTGTGAAGTCGTAGTTTGCGACATCCTGGAGATGGAATGTTAAGTGGACGATCTGTGATTCGCCTGGCTGTAAGAGCTTTGTCTTGTCGAATGCGCATAAGACGTGGTCTGCCTTTTCGATTCCGCCCTTTGTATATGGAGCCTTCCAGTAAACCTGGACTGGATCCTTACCTGCGTAGTCGCCTGTGTTTGTAACCTTGACGCCGATTTCGATGATATCGCTGTCTTTGTCGAGTGTTGCGTTCTTCTTAGGGTTGAGTCTGACGATTTCCTGCTCGAATGTTGTGTAGGATAAGCCGTAACCGAATGGGAATACGACACCGTCTTCACTGTCATACCACGCATCTGCTGCGCCCTGGCCTTCGTTAGCAAGGATGTCCTGATAACGTGTTTCATAGTAACGGTAGTCGAGATAGATACCTTCTTCGTATGAAACGTATGCTGCTGGCTTAACACCGTTAAGACCGCCCTGGACGACCTTCTGGTCTTTCTCTAACCACCTTGGTGAGCTGTGGCTTGAGTAGTTCTTATCTGTACCATAGCTCAACATTGGTGAGCCATCAGCTGCGAACATTGTGTCCTGAGCTGCGTGTTTTAATCTGTTGCTTGTGTTAGGGATTGCAACGTTGGTGTGTCTGTTATCAGAGAAGTTCTGCCATGTTGGATCCTTGGAGAAGTCGCGTGTCCATGTGTCAACTGTGTGACCTGATGGGTTGACATCACCGCAGAGGATTCTACCGACAGCGCCTGGACCGACGTCACCTGGGTTACCAATCCAGAGAATGCCTGCGACTTTATCGTCGTTCATGAACTGATCGCATTCGAAGATGTTTGATGAGTTGATGACGATGACGATGTGGTCGAAGAAATCGTGTAAGTTATCGAATAAATCCTGTTCGTTGTCGGATAATTCGAGAGCGTGCTTTTCTGAGTATCCGAACTTTGTTGAGTCTGTTGCGTCGATTGTTAAGACGTCGCAACCTTCTGAGCCTTCACGTGTGAGAACCTGGATAGCAAGATCGTTGTATTCATAGAATGAATCCTTGACTGCGTCTGTGACGTTTTCCCATGGGGTTTCACCGATTGTAACTTCTGAGTTGCCCTTCCAACCATCGTTACCATTTGTACGGCCTGAGCCTGAAGCTGAGCTGTTGTAGAATGATGTGGTGCTTGGGTTAACCTCGAAGCCAGAATCTGTTAATGACTTCTGCAAGTCGACTGATGTGACTCCGCTTGAGACTGAGCCTGCGCCTGAACCAGCGCCGCCTCTTGCCAAGTTGATTGAGCTCTTACCAACGATAGAGACTTTGCTGCCCTTAGCGAGTGGTAATGTTCCGTCGTTTTTAAGGAGGACGAAGCCTTCATCTGCTAGCTGACCATTAACTTTGGTAGCGTGCTCAATGTAGGATGTTCTGTCATTGAATTCGCCGATGAATGCAGCGCTTGCCTTAACGGCGTCTTTGCCCTGCATACCAAGGGCTAATGCCAATGGTAAAACCATGCCTGCAAGGAACATTGGTGCTAAATATTTCCTTTTCTTCATGATATTTTTCCTTTCATGTATCAATTAAAGGTGCACTTTCTTCTGACTCATTACGAGTTCGTTAGTAAATAGGTCTAATAAAAACGATATTTGGGCCTAGATGTAGTGCTTTATTGAATAAATGTATTTAGAAACGCATGTTTTGGATATGACAATCTAATGATATATAGATGACTATTTATGAGCATATGAAATAAGAATAAAAACTGATTCAATTAAAATTGAATATCATATGACTATGTTTAGAATTTTCATGCTTTGTATAACAAAAATAAAAAACGGCTTAGAAGCCGCTTTGTTATCGTTTGAATTTCAGTTTCTTGAAAACTCCAGAGCCCCTCAATATGTAATAAACTGATATCAGAACTATTCCCACCCCAATAAATATTGCGCAGGCCATGAAGAAATTTTCAGGCATAACCAAAATGATTTGGTCTGTATTCTGATCAAATATCCAGTTCTCTTTTCCGGGGAAGAAAATGTGATGGAATACCTCAAATGCTTTATCGAAATCTAATGAGGCGAGAACCCCCACTACCGACGGCAAGGCGATCGCTGTTACCCCAGCAATCAGATGAGAGCGTTTGTAAGGCGTAACGATGTTCAGCTTCTTGAGTGTGTGAGTAGCACCGATAAATGCGGCGGAAACAAACATCACAACGGTATCTAACAAAAACAAACCTTGGCAGTCTTGGAAGTGGCTTTTGCCCTCTTCTGACCAGGCGAGTTTTCCAGTTCCAAACTTGGTGTTGAAACAGCAGAAATTCAAAACCTCATTGTATGCCTCAATAACATCTTTAGTTGTGTAACTACAGCCGGTCCAGTTATTAAGATCCTCAACCATATGCATAGGTTTTATGAGCATGTAATAAAATGGTCTGAAATAGATAGGTAGGTTGATTGAGAATGAGATGGCAAAAAGCACCAAACTTGCGGTGTAGATGATTGATACTGCAATTAGTAATGCCTTCTGTTTTTTACTCATGTTTTTTACCAATGAACGGGGATAGTGCAATCAATGTTTGGGACGGGAGATAGAATAGCCACATTCCAAATTGGCTAAAATCTATCACTTTATCGATGAACGGGGAAGAGTAAGTGATGTATGAGGATATGTTGTGGAACCCAACCGATACATCGCATCCGATGAATAGCGTTAAGCCCAACGCAAACACCAAAAATCCATTCTTGAACTCAATCCACGCATCAACCATGTTCATAACAAGGTTTACAAAGTAAAAGAGTGAGCAAAACACAGTTAAATCATTAACATTGAATCCGAATAAAACCACGAGAACCGCAACAATAAACAACACCATTCTAATAAGCAAAGACACCTTCCACCTTTTTGGTCTGATGTATATAAAATACATTATCTGAACGAAGATAAATGCGATGACACCAACCAAGTAATACTTATCTAAAACAAGCAGGAAAAGATCCGCCACCAAGGTTCCGGCCAAACCGAGAATTACCCATCTTGATCGCTTGTCTTTGATGGCAAACAGAGACACGATAAAACACAACACTATGCCTGAATACTTAATTGCTACGGTTTCGAATAATCCGTTAAAGTCGGCGACGAAAATAAGCATCGTCAACAATAGTTGAACGACCACAAACGCAATCAATAACCCTTTGTTAATTCTATTGTTTTCAGACATTGGAGTACCTGTGAATCTATTCTGATACAACCAATTGGAAAGTACACTATTTTATGGTTGATGAAAAGAAGATTTTGTCTTCGTTTTTTTTATCGGGCGGTTCCTTGTATATCGTCCCTATTTCAAACCCAGCTCAACGACAGTTTCAACGTGTATCGGTTGCATGCAAGGAACATGTCCATACATACGAGGCACCATATGCGAGGAACATGTCAACTGGAACTCATTTTGCACAGGTCTACTGGATAGTGCATACAACCTCTACTAGTGTGTATTGTCCCCTCTGTTCCTACATTATATCAACATAGAAACGGCGTCTTTCTTTCTGTACTTCAGGAATATGAATATCGTCGAGACGAAGGAGAAAGTTACTACCATAGCTATCAAAAGTAACAATACGATTGGCTCAAAGCTCACAATCGACAAACCCATATATGCATTGAACGATGCAACTATAGCTGATATTCCGACCGTCGAAAGCACGCCTATCCCAACCAATGTGGTCATCGACTGAACGAAACCGATGGAACACATATTGTAAACGTTGCACCCAAGGACCTTGAGAAGGCCTAGTTCTCTGCGCATGGAGTCAATGTTGCCCAACGCGAAATTGGCGACGATCAGGGCGGAGAACGCTATTATGATCGGTATCACGATTCTTCCTACATCATTCAAGACAAAGGACACGTTTTCAACCATGCTCGAAAAGCTCGAGAATTCAGTCATAAACCTAATCGTGTATTTCACGGTTAGGTCATCGGAGAATGAAGTTCCTTCTTTTATCAATTTGCTTAGCGCCTTGACGTTACTCACGTTTATGGCGTATGCGTTAGGCATGTTGTTATACGTACTGTCGTATTCCAGAGAACCTTTAGGAACGAAGAAGCAGTTGAGCGGGTTATAGAAACCGGACTTGAGGTAGGTAGAGTAAGTCTCCCCCCTTTTTTTATAGGACACCTCAAAAAAGTCCTTCGGGACTTCGGTGGAAAGAACGGTGGTAATCGTCTTCCCGTCTATCTCCATCCCGATAACGTCGGCGATCGACTTGGCTCCTTTCACTCCGTTTTCAACAATGTAATCGGCCCAGAAATCCGTTATGCCGATTTCGCCATCGCTGACCGGAAGGTGCGCCGTGGCAACATCTTCTATCCTCTCGTCAAATGATATCCCAAGGTAGTCCATCTTCGAATCGTCGACCTCGACCAGCCAAGCATTGCCGAAAGCTGCGTAATAATCCGAATAGTACGCTTCTGTGTGGGACAAAACAGACAGCCCGGTTTGCTCGAAAATCGTAATCGATAAGGAAGTCAGGTGGGCTTTGCACGCCATTCCTCCGCTGAATTCGTCGACCAGCTCGATCTGATTGGAGTTGAACCCATCCATTATCGAATCGCTGTCGTCGGAGTATATGCTTCGGTCAACGAGCAATCCCGTGCGGAGGCCGTTCTGCAATATGCTGTTCGCCTCGAATTTCGCCGAATCGTAAAGGTTGAGGCTCAGGGACATGGCCGAAAAAAGCATCGCAAAAAGCGTGGTTATGCACGCTACCACCATTCTGGTTTTGCTTCTGAATAGCGTTCCAAGTGCAATCTTCGTCGCGCTAACAAGGCGTAGGCCGCCTTTCCTGCCTTTTATTTTGTCTGGTTGAGTTTTTCCGCGGTCCTCATTAATCGCGGTATCACCCACAATTTCGCCGTTGGACATCTCGATCACGCGGTCGGAATACTCTAACGCATAGTCTTTTTCGTGGGTCACACAAATTACGAGTGTGTTTTTGGAAACCTTCCTCAAGACAGAGAAAACGTTCCTCGCGTTCTCCTCGTCGAGCGCACCAGTCGGCTCGTCACATAGGATGACGCCGGAATTCCTCAAAAGAGCCCTGGCAATTGCAACCCTTTGCTTTTGGCCGCCAGACAGCTCCCTCGCCTTCTTCTTCAAGAAATTATCGTCGGCGGGCAGCTCTAGTTTCTCCAGGATTTCCCTGACTCTTCCGTTTTCGATTTTCTCGCCGGTTATTTCGCACCCGATGGAGATGTTGTCCAGTATCGAGAAACCCTCAAGCAGGTTGTAGTCCTGAAAGATATATCCAATCTCTTTTGCCCTGAACTTGTCGTATTCGCCGGATTTGAGGGTTGTTACGTCGGTTCCGGATATGGTTATGGTTCCGGAAGTCGGAACGTCAATCATTCCCAAAAGGTTGAGTAACGTCGTCTTCCCGCATCCTGATTTTCCCGTTATCGACACAAGGCCAGAATCCGGCAGCTCGAGATCGATGCGTTTAAGCGCTTTGACCTGATTTGGCTTCCCTTCTGAATAAGTCTTGCTTAGATTGTGTAACGAAATCATATTACAAATCCACTACGTTGTTTCTAGGCGCGATCGCACCTGATGTTGATAGGCTGTTCGCGCACGTTATAACCCTGTGGTTGTTGTCGATGTAACACGTTGTGATGAAGCCAGCCGTCCAGTTGGTTGAGATACTGACCTCTTTGGAGCCGTTGGCTGGGATAGTAACAGATAAGACGTCATTTAGATTCGTCCAATTCACCGCATCAGATTGGAAACACATTTTTGAATTATAGTAGGCTGTAATTGCATAAGACTTTGGGTTGTGGATAACTATTTTCCACTTTCCACCGGATTTGCCATTATTGTCCAACGAGAGGTATTCGTAATAATACTCCGTTCTTCTGTTTGCGGACATTGTTGTGTCGGAAGACAGGTTGTTCGCGTAAACGTAATAGTAGTATGAGCCCATTTTGTATCTGACGGCGATCGCCCCAGCGGTGCCATACTCCTCTATTCTGAAGATGCCGTCAGAATAAGGGCTTACGACGAAGGAGCCCAGGTTCCTCAAGTTGGTCCAATTCTCCGCGTCGGAGAGATAACACATCCTGGAGTTATATTCTAACGGGACGCTTGAAGAGGTGAGATTCTTGTATCTCAAGATCCATTCATCGCCGTCTTTACCTATAATGTCAAGGTTATAGTAAGAATTGTGATTTACGGACGTTTGTTCTCTTGAAAGTCGGCCGCCAACATTTAGTTGGAATGCTGAGGAGATGTATCTAGTCGAGCCCGTAACATAGCTGAAGGCAACCGAGGTCGCAGTCCCTCTTTCCGAAACGTTAATGCTCCTGCTTTCACCGCTGTTTAAATACATGTAATCGATGTCCGTCAGGTTCGTCCAGTTTCTAGCGTCTTCGAGATTACACATTCTTTTGTTGTAAACGACTAATTGTTTTTGCGACGTGTTGTTCGTTACGTTGATTGAATAAGTGCTAGATGAATATGATTCGACAGATATATCCAAATCTTTTGAGAAATCTACCGAAATGTTAACCGTATATGGAGTAATGACACCTAAATCTTGGATGATGGAAAATGTTCCGTTTGCGAAATTCAAGAACCCGTTATCTTGACCCTCAAATCCACCAAAATCGTATGTATCAGCAATGCTAACTACTTTACTTGTCGAATACGGCTTGGTAAACGGAGCACGATGAATCGCTAAAGAAAGATCGTTCTCGTTGGTTGTATTAGACAAATCGTATCCGAAGAACAATTCGTCACTCACCAATGAATCGTAGGCTTTTGCCCTTGCTTGTGAGGAAGTTATCATCCTTCCACCATACACCGGTACATATGTCCTGTCCGGATCCGTGTTTCCAAAAGCAACGGTCAAAAGCTCGGCAGACAGTTTATAACCAGCTGCAGAAAAAGCAGCAATTGCATCAATAACCAATGATGTCGCGGTTGGAAAAGTTAAAGCAGGAAGAACATCGTGTGTGCTTACCCCGCCAATCCTAGACGCGCTTTCACTAACCTCTCCATTCTGCAACATTGCTATCATTCCTTCTGTTTTAGAGATAAGTTCGCTTAATCTTTCGTCCAACAGATTATTCAACGAATCAATAGTACTGTTCCCAATCCTGTTTGCTATTCTTAATTCTTTAGTGACGATTTTTGTTTCTCCAGATTCGCTTTTCTTTGCTGCATTACCGCTGAAGCAAATTGATGCACACAACAACAAACCCAAATACTTCTTCATATCCTCTATTTCCTTTCTTAGAATTAACTTATTATTTGTATTGCATAAATACGTTCTGTAGACGGAACATATGCAGCAAGTAAACTCGAATAGTAAATTTTTTTAACAAATTCCGGATCATCCATATAACTTTTTTTAAGAACGTACCACATCCATTGATAATCATCATCGAATGAAAAATCGTACTCATCACTTATAGTTTGTTGCTTTTCTATATAGTTAATCCAATGATCCCACCTTTCCTCAAAATCAGAATTCTTTTCTGTAACCAAGTACTGTTCCTTAACGCTTGTTCCATTTGTAGAAAATACGTAAAGTCTAGCGGCATATTCGTATTCGAGGCCCGTATTGTAAAGCCTTTCCCAGTCATTGCTGAAAAAGTTTATTCCATGGTTGCTATTCCATTTATCCTGAATGCTATCTGTAAGGCCTTTGATTCCGCCAATTATTAATGAGCAAGATGTAATAGGCAGCAACATTGCCGAAAACAACAATGAAACGCCAACAAATTTTAGTAGTACTTTATTTTTCATTTTCTTCTTCCTTTCTGTATTCGAGCAAATCGCTTGGTTGACAATCGAATATCTCGCAAAGCTTATCCAGGGTTGATATCCTCAATGCCTTGAGTTTTCCGTTTTTCAAAAGCGAGACATTCTGTATTGTGATGCCAAGCCTCTCCGACAACTCCGTGACGCTCATCTTCTTCTTTGCGAGCATCACGTCAACATTCACAACAATCATACCGTGCCCTCCAAGTCTTCCTTATCCTTGATTACCGCGCGGACGTGATTTCTCAAGACGAATAGCGCAGCAGACACCATTAGGCCGAAAAGCAATATCGCCACATTCCCGATTACGTTTGAAATGCACGAAAGGGCAATATCGACAGATGTCAACGCGACGAACATCACGCTATCAGCAAGCATAACAACGGATGAAGCCTTCAATAATGCACACGTCCTCTGAGTGAATGCTCCTCCATTCAAATACCTGATCCACAAATCCGTAAAAACATAGACAATCCAGAAGCAAGGCATAGACAGCGCAATATGCAGGGCAAGCATCGTTCCGTAGATCGTATGATCGCTGTCAATCAGCGCTGATGGATAATACCAAACGCAGAAAAATACGCCTATTGCGATTGAGACGACGGAGATAAACGGAAACAGATATTTTTCGATTTTCATAATGTTTCTCCTATAATACTTCAATTAATTTATATCATAATCATAAGTCGTTTTTCAATAATTATTTATCGTTTTTCATTAAATTATACTGAATGTGATCCTATCTGCCGCTACGTTCCCATAAATGCGATGTATCTGTACAAATATTGATATGTTTCCTCATACTATAAAACCGAAGATTTTCGGGGTATTTAACGAAAACGAGAGTAGAAGAAAAAAGAGTCTTGATCAACCCAAATTGACCAAAACCCTTGATTTTATGCTTTTTTTGGCGTTTTCACCCTATTTTCGACAGAGCAACGTGATACACTCAACGTGAGGGGTTTGCGGGAAAAGATCCACTGGTTGGACCTTTTTAATTTCATACATACCAACAAGCAAAGCACAGTCTCTTGCAAGCGTGCTTGGGTTGCATGACACATACACAATCTTATTAGGCTTAGTGGTCTTAACCGCATTAATGAACTCGGGTGTAGATCCTTTGCGAGGAGGATCCATGAATATGGTGTCGAATTTGACGCCAAGTTTGGCTTGTTCGACTAGGTATTCTGTCGCATCACCACATATCGCGGTGTAGTTTTCGATGTTGTTTGATTTCGCATTATATTCAGCGTCTCTAACAGCTTCAGATACAACCTCAACTGCCGTTACGTTCTTCGCGCCTTTGGTCGCGGCGATCAATCCGATCGTTCCGATTCCTGAATAGGCGTCGAAAACAACCTCATTTGGATCGATTGAGGCGAAATCCATCGCTGTTTGATAAAGAATCTCAGTCATGACAGGGTTTGTCTGATAGAAGCTCTTCGCAGAGATTCTGAATTTGACTCCGCAAAGAATATCTTCGATATATCCTCTACCCCACATAATCTTCTCTTTATCTCCGAGGATTACGTTGGTCTTATCCGGGTTGATGTTTTCTACAATCGTCGTGACTTCTGGGAGTCGTTCTCTTACAAGTTCAACGAGTTTATCTTTTCTTGGGAAATATGGTGATTTGGAAACGATGACCAACATGTTCTGGTCGAAATGTTTGCTCGTTCTTACCAACGCGTGTCTAATATATCCTTCGCCCGTCTTTTCAACATATGGGTCGATTTGAAGTTCGTTCATGATCTTGCACAATTCAGAGACTATCTTGTTTCCAAGTTTATCTTCGATTGAGCAATCATCATTTTTAACGATGTAGTGAGTTCCTTCTTTATAGAAACCATAAATGATGTTCTGGTGCCACTGATCCCAACCGAAAGGAACCTGGACCTTGTTTCTGTAGTGATACGGATCTTTCATTCCAAGGGTTGGAAGTACATCCACAACCATGTGTCCGACTTTGCGGAACTGCTCAGAGACAAGTTTTTGCTTGTACTCTAACTGAGCATCGTATCTATATGCCTGGAATGAGCATCCACCGCAAGCGGTGCACACTTTGCACACAGACTTGATTCTATTCTCTGATAGTTTATCTAACTTTTTTATACGACCAAAAAAGACACCGTTCTTCTTATAGAGGATTTCGACATCGCCTTCGTCTCCAGGAAACATTCCTGTGACGAACACGACTCTATCCCCATCACGGCACACGCCTTTACCTTCATAAGAAAGGTCTAAGCAAATTGTCTTGATGATTTCAGTGTCTTTTGGGTTGTTCATTGTTTTATGCGGCTGCCTTTTCTTTTGGTGCTGCCATTAAGTTCTTGATGAATTCAACCTCTGTTGCAACATCAAGTCTTGGGAAGAGCTGCTCGCCCTTGCAGACGGTCAATCCGCCTGTTGCGCCGAATGTGCATGCGTTTTCGTAAGTTCTCTTGTCAGCAGGGATGCCCAACTGATCGAAGACCTTCTCGCTCTTTGTGACGAAGATCGGGCTTAAAAGCATGCCTGCGAGGAAGATGACGCTTGAGAGGTGCTGCATGCATGATGCGAGTTCATCTGCCTTAGCTGGGTCTTTTGCGAGTGCCCAAGGTGCTGATTCCTCGATGTATTTGTTTGCGGCAGATACGAGTTCCATAACTGATGCATAGCTCTCTGTGACCTTAAGGTCATCAGACATGACTTCATATGCGGCGATTGTCTTGTTGTAGACATCGTGTAATCCCTTGTCGAGATCGTTTAAATCACCCTTATATTCAGGGATTGCGCCGCCATAGTACTTGGCGATCATGGAAACTGTTCTATTTAAGAGGTTTCCAAAGTTGTTTGATAAGTCTGCATTCAATCTTTCGATGAACTGCTCTGGTGTGAACTGTCCATCCTGACCGAAAACGATTTCTCTAGCGAGATAGTATCTGACTGAGTCGACTCCGTAGTGCTCGACGAGTGGTGGGACTGGAATGACGTTGCCCTTTGATTTGGACATCTTTCCATCCTTCATCATCATTAAGCCGTGGACAAAGACTTTGTCTGGCTTTCTGAGATTCATTGCGTCCAAGAACATTGGCCAATAGATTGTGTGGAATCTAGTGATATCCGCACCGATGACGTGAACGACTTCGCAATCTGGGTCTTCCCAGTAATTCTTGAAGCGTGAATCGTCTTCCTGACCGTAGCCTAAAGCAGTGATGTAGTTGGTCAGTGCGTCTAACCAAACATAGATGACGTGGCCTGGAGCCTCTTTCACAGGGATTCCCCAGTCAAACGTGGTTCTGGTGACACAGAGTTCATTAAGTCCTGGCTTGATGAAGTTGTTGACCATCTCGGCTTTTCTTCCGAGAGGGACGATGAATGTTGGATTTTCGTCATAGTACTTAAGTAATCTGTCCAAGTACTTTGAGCATCTGAAGAAGTATGCGCCTTCTTCTTTCTCTTCGACTGGACGTCCGCATTCTGGGCAGAGATGTTCTTCTCCGACCTGGGTTTCGGTCCAATATGATTCCTCGTGGACACAGTACCAACCTTTGTAAGATGAGAGGTAAACATCATCATTCTCAACGAATCTTGAGAAGATGTTTTCAACTGTCTTAACATGTCTTTCCTGGGTTGTTCTGATGAAGTCGTCGTTAGAGATCTTCATTGTGTTCCAGAGTGATGTGAATGTTTCTGCAACGCCGTCTACGAATGCCTGTGGTGTAATTCCTTTGGCGGCTGCGTTCTTTTGGATTTTTTCTCCATGCTCATCTAAGCCTGTGAGGAAATAAGTGTCAAATCCTCTCATTCTCTTGCCTCTTGCGATAATATCGCAGAGCGTTGTGCAGTAAGCGTGGCCAAGATGTGGCGATGCGCTTGGATAATAGATAGGTGTAGTTATATAGAATTTTTTGCTCATGGCTAATGGAACCTCCTTGCAAAATATTTGTCCGGTGGAATTCTAACACATATATATGCGATAAAAGAAACAAAAAAGCCACGATTTACGTGGCTGTATGTTGGACCCGTTATTACTTTCCAGCTTTTGCAAGTTTCTTGTTGAACTTGTCGATACGGCCGTCTGTTGAAACGTTACGCTGCTTGCCTGTGTAGAATGGGTGGCACTTTGAGCAGGTATCAACCTTGATTTCGCTTAAGGTTGAGCCGGTTTCGAATGTTGCACCACAGCTGACGCATGTGACTGTGATCTTGTGGTACTTTGGGTGGATGTCTTTCTTCATTTTCAATACTCCTTTCGCCTTGTGGTTTACCCCACAAAGAGAGTTACGGCTGATATATTATCCGTTCACACCCTCTTACGCAAGGAAAAACCGATTAAATCTTTACTATTTCCTTTTAGGAGGATGAAAAAATCTCGTCAATGTATCTAAAGTTCGATGTTGTCGTTCGGTCTAACAAGCATCGCTTTGTCGGAATGGACTTGCATAACCTGTCTAATATCCCAGATTAAGCCCGGTTTGCAGTGCATTGGAATAAGGTGTTTAACATTCATGACTTCCGCTGCTTTTGCGGCATCCATCGGACTCATCGTATAGAATCCGTCGATCGGCAATAAAGCGTAGTCGATGTTCTCTTTTGCGAGATCTGCCATTTCTGGGATGAAGTCCGTGTCACCTGCGTGATAGATTTTGATTCCGTCCACTTCGATCAGCCATCCAACGCACTCCTCTTTTTTGTGGTGAGAGTTATATGCTGGGACCGCTTGGATGTGGATTCCGAACAGGTCAAACGAGTAGTAAGTTCCGTTTATTAAAGCGTCTTTGGATCTAACAACCACACATCTATCGGCGGGAATTATCTTGTTGATGTCGTTGTGGTCATAGTGTTCATGAGATATCAGAACAAGGTTGGCTGGAGTCTTGTAGCCAACCCCTTCATATGGGTCGATGAAGATAACCGTTCCGTTGTTTGCGGTAATCCTAAACGATGCATGTCCTTGATAGAAAAGTGTTGCCATAACATTCCCTCTAATTAAGTTTGTTTTTGTGATATAAATCTGTGAATTCTGGAAGCCAATAAGAGTCTGGAAGATAGATTACTTCTTTTGATATTCCCTTTGAGATTATGAGTGGATTAACGCCCATCCTGAAGTTAACGAATTGATTAACGTGAACGTATATAATCGACATGTAAACCACCGCCCCCTCAGTGAACTCTGGGGGTATCTCAAAATAGTCGCATTCACTCAACGGTTCGTTGATTAAATTGCAGAGTTTTCTGTATTTTTTGTCTTTATTTTGTTTCGCAAAATCTTGCAGTTTTCCGCTGATTTTTGCGAATAATGCTGTGTTTTTGCTTACCTGTAAATATGGCGAGAACAAAACCCAAGTTGGATAATCGCTTGAGAAATTCGACCCGTCTGACCAGCATTTAAAAGTGTAGCCAAAAACGAGGTCGCCCTCTTTGATTAACCTCTCTCTTTTGTAATATGACCCGGTGAGGAATCCTCTCATTCCGTGCCTAAAAGAATCTTTGTACGCAATAAAGGAAACACCCTTCTTATCGAGGGTCTTTTGCTTCTCTTTCCAATAACTCGTGAATGAGTCAAACAATTCCATATGATTACTATAAATCATTTCAAAAAATGAAAAAGGTGAAATTGGATAATTCTTGTGATAGTGTTGCAATCGTATGAGCCGTCATATAGGCGGCAAGAAAGGATAAAACATGATTTCAAAATCTTTAGCACTTAAAGTCTTGAATGAATGCTTGTCCACAGGTGGAGATTACGCCGAGATTTACGTTGAGGAGACAACAAACCAGTCCGTTGAATTAGAGAACGGAAAGGTCAACAGCTCCAACGAATCAAAAACATATGGCGTTGGAATCCGTATCTTAAACGAATTTAAATCGGTTTACGGATACACAAGCGACACCACCCAGACAAGCTTGATGAATCTAGCCCACTCATTAGCGGCAAGCTATAGCGGAATTAGAAAAATCACAGTCGAGAAAATCGCAAAAAAGAGAGTTAACAACATCAATAAAATTGATGATCACTTAATCGATGTTCCAGTCGAGGAAAAGATCGCGCTCTTAAAAGAATGCACAGCGGAGGCCCAATCGGTTGACCCAAGAATCGTCCGTGTTATGGCGTCATTTGGTAACTCACACCGCAATTGGGAGTTATTTAATGCCGAGGGACCTGTTGCATCCCAAATCGTTAACACAGAAGAACGTGGACGTTTGTATGTTGCAGCTTTAGCTGCTGGTGAAGACGGAAAGATCGAAACCGGAGGCGTTGCTCCTGGAAGATCTGATGGATGGCATTGGTTCAAGGAACTTGATTACAAGGCCAAATCTCGGAGAGCGGCCGAAGTCGCAATCCAGAACCTAAGCGCAGGCGAGTGCCCTTCAGGTGTATATCCTGTCGTTATCACAAACGGCTGGGGAGGCGTCTTGTTCCATGAGGCATGCGGACACCCATTAGAGGCATCCGCAACAGCAAAGAAGCAGTCAGTATTCTCAGAATCAATCGGAAAGCAAATCGCTTCGAAATTGGTCACAGCATACGACGATGGAACGATTCCAAATGAATGGGGTTCGAACAGCATTGACTCCGAAGGTGTCAAAACACACAAGAATTGTCTGATCAAGAACGGTATCTGCACAGGATTCATGGTCGATAGACTCAACGGAAGAAGACTTGGCATGGAACCAAACGGAACATGTAGAAGAGAAAGCTACAAATATGCCCCAACAAGCAGAATGTCCAACACATACATTGCAGCGGGCAAAGATGACCCAGAACAGATTGTCAAAGACACAAAACTTGGCATCTATGTCAACAACTTCGGCGGAGGGTCGGTCAACCCAATGACTGGCGAATTCAACTTTTCCGCAAGCGAAGCTTATATCATTAGAGACGGCAAAATCTGCGAACCGGTTAGAGGTTGCACCTTAATCGGAAGCGGAAGCGAAGTCTTGATGAACATCGATAGAGTTGGAAATGACGTCGACTTAGGACAGGGCAACTGTGGCGCATCTTCAGGTATGGTTCCTGTAAACGTTGGACAGCCAACACTTAGAATTTCCGCAATCACCGTTGGCGGAAGAGGAGGCAAATTGGAATGAAAGTAGCAAAATTCTTTGAATTGGCTAAAGCCAATGGCATTTCAGAGTGCCAATTAACAGTCTCTCAAAGCAAAACAACAGGTTTCCAGATCTTCCACGGATCGCTTGAAGGATTCGAGATTTCAGATGACATCTCAATCAAAGCTTGCGGTGTAGTAAATGGAAAGCTTGGCGCATCCTCAACACAGAAAGTTGGAAAGGGTTGCTTTGAGTTCTTAATCGACGGAATCCTCAAAACCGCTAAGATTAGCGAAAAAGAAGGTGAGGCATCCATCTTCCCTGGAAGCAAAAAGTATCACAAAAAGAACGTCTACAACCCAGAATTGGTTAAAACCCCTATTGAAGACAAGATAAATATGGCTCTTTCTCTTGAGAAAGAAATTTTGGCTTACGATAGCAGAATCTCCGAAGTAACCGTAATTCAGTACGAGGAAAAGGAAACCGTTAGTGAAATCTATAACTCACACGGTTTAAAGCTTAAAGACAAGGGCAACTACTTCATTATGTATGCGGGCGTTGCAGCAAAAGATGGCGATAAAGTTAAGGAGAACTATGAGATTTCCTATGGAACATCCCTCTCTTCCTACAACAAAGACGAGTTCATCAAAAACGCATGTGATGGCGTTATCTCAAAGTTTGGCGCAGACTCATGCAACTCAGGCAAATATCCAACCGTTTTGAAGAACAGCGTGTTCGCATCAATCGCCAATTATTTCATCCACTCAACCATCGCTGAAGAAGTTCAGAGAGGTTCAAGTTTCTTAGCCGGAAAATTAGGTACAAAAATTGCGTCAACCAAAATCAACATCGCAGAGAAGCCTTTATTACCAAACATCTTCTTCTCTTACTTTGATGACGAGGGAGTCGCAAAAGAAAACAAGGACATCGTGAAGAACGGCGTTCTGAAGACATACCTCTACAACACAGAGACCGCAAAGATCGATGGTGTTGAGTCAACCGGAAACGGAAGATACGCTGGAGGAAGACTCGCTACATCCTTCTCTAATATTTATATAAAAGGCGGCAAGGCTACATTCGATGAAATGATCGCTCCAATTAACGAGGGAGTCTACATCACCGACATCCAGGGACTTGGAACCGGCATGAACGCAAGATCTGGCGACTTCTCTTGCCAGGCACAAGGATTCATGATCGAAAATGGCAAGGTTACAAAACCATTAACTCTGATCACTTTATCAGGCAATTTATTCAAAATGTTGAACGAAGTCACAGCCTTCGACAATAACGAAAAGCTTACCCTTTCTTCGATCATCTGCTCAGACATCTTAATCAAATCAATGTCTATCGGCGGAAAGTAATAAAACAACCAAAAACACTAAAGATCGCGTGAAAATGCGGTCTTTTTTCTTAGATTTAATCGAACTTTTTTAAAATTATTCGTTATCTTTTTACCTTTTTAATAGGTTATGTTATAATTCGATTATGAAAAAATCACTACTTGCGCAAATTCAGGAAAAGTACCAACCATTAGAGTTGTTCTTTTTATCTGATATTCACGACAAGACAATGACTCAGGCAGCCATTAAACAAGAGCTTCTAAGACTTACAAAAGAAGGCGCTGTTAGAAGATACTCATATGGCGTTTATTTCATCCCAGACAAGCAGAAAACAGCCGCTCCAGACACAATGGATGCTATTGAGATGAGATATATTCAGAACGGAAAGAACGCAATTGGCTTCTATACTGGTATTAATTTTATTAATAGCATCACAGGAAGAAGACCAACCGTCGAAGATAAGTTAGAAATCATCTCTAATAAGGCTACAAGCGGCAAAAAGAGCGTTTATATGTTCTCTAAGAGATTCATCTTAAGAAAACCATACATGACTATCACAAACGATAACGTCGCCCTCAATGCGTTCTTAAGCTACGTTGCGATGACAGATCTTCCAACATTAAAAGCAAACTATGCATTGCTCGCTAACTACATCAGAAAAGAGCATTTAGGCGCCAATGAGGTTATGGAAGCAACTAAGTTCTTCCCAGCGAAGACCGCATCAAAACTCTTGGCAACCGATTTATACAGAAGCCTTTGGAAACATTAAAAACTTGTCAATTTATTCAAAAGAAAAGAGGGTGAATTAATCATCCTCTTTTTCATTTTCTTCGTCGTTGTCTTTCTCGATTTCATCCTCTTCCATGAACTCTTTCAAGTCCCAATCAGGATGTTTCGCTCTAACCATATCGAACGTCTTATCGAAGAGAAGTTCCTCTGTTTTGCGTTTATTAGCAACGGTCTTTCTGACCATTGATTCGGAGCAAGCAAGAGCCTCTTTTGTCTCTCCGTATGATTCATCAACGTTTGAGCTGATGAGAATATAGGCTCTTAATGCTGGTCCATTACCAACCTCAGAGAGGAATTTCTTAACCATTAAAGGCTGTGAAATATAGTATTTCTTGGCTTCTTCGTCTCTATTTAACATCATGAGTGTAGCGATCTTGTGGGCTACAGCGGTGTTATAGACACGCTCAGACACGTCTTTCTCGCACGCGAGCGTCTTTTCAACTATTGCTAAAGCGTCTTCGTAATCGCCTTTATCAAAGTCTTTATAAAGGGTGATGTCGTTGATTCTGGATGTGAAGTCTGTGACTTTGTCATAAACAGGGGTGTCGATTGCCTCTCCGCCCATAGCAAGTTCGTATTCTGATAAAAGCATATTATTATATGCTTCTTTGTTTGTTTGGTTTGTGAGGATTGAGAACAAATAACCATCGTTCTTGTTATCAAGCTGCGCAGGGAAGATATTGTAGATGTGGATCATGAATGCGGCTGAAAGGAACACGATAGCGAATGTCTTCCACCAGACCCATGAGTTTTCAGGGCTGCTAAATACCTGTCCGGAGATGATGATCGCAACCAAAACAATAACCTCAACGAACAAGAAAAGGAGAGGGAAATAGATCATGGCTTTAGGGTTGGATTTCTCAACGCTCTTTGGTGTAACCTTGGTTTCACCGGTCAATCCGTCGAATCCGCCGATTTTGAACTTCATTTTGCCTTCTTTTTTCCTTTTTCTGAGCGTGAACCAGAGTGCGCATGTGGAATACACTTCATATCCCCCGACCTTAGCACCGACAAGGTGTCCAAGTTCAATGATGACAGCGTTCAATAAAATAGAAGCGAGAACGCTCAAAAGAATGAATACGAATCCATTTCCTAAAGGAATGGCTGTTGAAGCTGCCGCGAACGTTGGTCTAACGAAAACCAAGCCCGTAACCACGGCGATAGCCAGCATGATTACATATACAAATAAGGAATATAAGTCGTTTTTCTTCATAATAAAATCCTCCTCAATTTAAAGACAAAGGCGATAAATAGCCTCAATGTCTTTGGCGCTTAGCGATTGCGGGTAAAGGCCAATCGCACGTGTTCCGTTTCCGCTTGCTAGGGCTACCAATTCTGGGAGGTCGTTTTCAGTTAGGCCAAACTCTCTAAGAGTGGTTGGCATTCCGATGGATTTGTAAAACTCTTCCATCGCAACGATACCCATTATAGACGCTTCTTCGTCATCTTCCACAATTACATTAAATAATGTACGTGCGAATTTAGCGAATTTTGGTAAATCCTGCTTATAAACATACCTCGCCCAACCCAAATAACATACACCAATTCCGGCACCGTGCGTGACTTCTGGGGCATATCCGGATACAGCGTGTTCAAGCGGATGAACGACAAAACGGCTGTTCTTTCCGAATCCAGTTATTCCGTTGTGGGCAAAGCTCGATGCAATCATCAGTTGTGCTCTTGCATCATAGTTATTTGGCTGATTCATGGCGATTTTGCCAGCATTTATAACGTTTTTGCATAAATCTAAAGCCCAATCGTCTGCCAACTGGTTGTTATCTGATGGACCAAAATATCTCTCCATCGTGTGCATGAGCATATCAACAATTCCCGCCGCGGTCTGGTATGTAGGGAGAGAGTATGTAAGCTCAGGATTCTCGATTGCAAACAAAGGACGGACTATATCTTTGTTGAATCCCTTCTTAATCTTCGTCTCTGGGTTAGTGATAACGCATGAGTTCGATAGTTCGCTTCCTGCGGCAGAGATTGTGATAATCGTGCCAATAGGGAGGGCCTTCTTTGGTTCGACCAACCCAAGATTGATGTCAAATGGGTCGCCTTCGTAAAAGTAACCGACAGATATTGCTTTCGCGACATCGATGACGGATCCTCCACCCATAGCGAGAAGCAAATCAGGTTCAAAGGATCTGCAAACCTCAATGCCCTCTTTAACAAATCTGAGTTCTGGGTTTGGGGTAATTCCGCCATATTCAATGAAGGAGATTCCTTCATTAATGAATTTGGCCTCCACAAGGGCTAAAAGGCCATTTTTTATAACGGTTCTGCCTCCGTAGATGATGGCGACTTTGCTAAATCCATAGGATTTGACAATATCGGCAACCTCATTTTCCCTGGCCTTTCCGAAAAAGATTTTTGTTGGACTATAGAATTCAAAGTTTTCCATATTACTTTCTCTTCTCCTCTTTTGAGAGTTCGACGAGTCCAGGTAAAACAGTCAAAACCGCACAGCTTGAGAATCTCTTTGTGTTCTTCTCAAATCTAAGAGGGGTCATTCTCATATCTTTAAATGAATATGCGAGCTCATCTCCAACGAAACGAGCAAAGCGTCTGGCAACGGTTCTATATTGGTCCTTGGTTAATCCGTATTTGTTTGAGGAAACAAGGATAACGAAGGCTTTTGACATGGTTTTGCTGTAGAAAAAGTTCTCAACAAGATCGTGGGCTGCTGAGTTATAGCTTGATCGCAAGAAATCATAGTTCTCTTTTGCGTATCCAATGAGGGCCATCAAACAATCCTTGATGTCATCCGCATCGTTGAGTCCAGGAATCTTCTCATTAAGGAAGATCGCCGCTAAAAGATCATAAATATCCTGATAGTGGTAATAGAAGGTCTGTCTATGGCATCCGCATCTTTCGCATAAGCTTGTGACGTTGACTTCGTTAAGTGATTTGGTCAACATCATCTCTTTTAGAGCGTATTTTAATCTAGCTTCAGTTGTCATTATTTCTCCTTCCTTCTCAACTCTGCGTATTCGGAGGCGATTTTCGCACCCAATACTGCGTTGTTGATTACCAGTTTGATGTTTGTATCAAGGGAGTCTCCTCCGGTTAATTCAACGATTCTCTTAAGCAAGAATGGGGTTGAATCCTTTCCGCAGATTCCCTGTTCTTCTGATTCTTTAACAGCTTGGTCGATGATGCTATCGACGTATTCATGAGCCAAAGCGAACTCTTCTGGGCATGGGTTGGAAATCAAGATGCCTCCAGATAACCCAAGGTCTCTCTTTGCCTTAATGACTTTTGCGGCTTCAAGTGGTGTGTTGAAGACGTAATCAACAGGCTTTCCGCTGCTGCGGCAATAGAAATTGGCAAATGATGGTTCCTTGTATGACATGACGGAAACGCCCTGTGTCTCTAAAACCTCTAAAGTCTTGTCGATGTCCAAGATAGCTTTTGCGCCAGCGCAGATAACGGTTACAGGCTCCGCACCGAGTTCATATAAGTCTCTCGAGACGTCCCATGTTGTCTCAGCGCCGCGGTGAACACCACCGATTCCACCGGTTACAAATACTTCAATTCCAGCCATTTTTGCACAAAGGATTGTGGCGGAGACGGTTGTTGCGCCCCATGATTCTGTGGCCACACAAATTGGTAAATCTCTTTTGGAAATCTTGCCAATTCCCTTCTTTTTGCCGAATTCCTCAATTTCTTCTGGATTCATACCGATGATTATTTCGCCATCGATAATGCCCATGGTCGCAGGAATTGCGCCGTTGTCTCTAATGGCCTTTTCAACCATCAAAGCGGTCTCGACGTTTCTTGGGTAAGGCATGCCGTGAGAAATGATTGTGCTCTCTAAAGCAACAACCGGTCTACCCTCTTTAAGGGCTAATTCTACTTCATGGTTAACCTTCATTTTTTGAATCCTCTTTCTTAAATCTGTTTATGTAGGCTCGATCAACATACATGCTGACCAAGATATATATAATCGACATAACTGCAATGTCGGAAATTATCACAATCCAATGATAGATACTTAGGTACTCGGAACCGCCGGCTCGACCTCCTGGCCCTCGGACCAAGTTAGATAAGAATCCGAAGAAGTAGTAGTCGAGGGTGACAAACGCAATTCCGACTACGGCCAAAACGACGAAGACGGTTGTTCTGTATTTGTTCAGCTTCAAACAGTTCTTGAACAAGGTCAAATACGACAAGAATGAGAACGCATAAACTGCACACGTGGAAACAACGGTTCTTGAACCCATATAGAAATCAGGCGCAATGAGGTAAGAGAGGTAAATGACAAGAACAGACAAAGTCTGGACTGTTCCAGAAACCAACGCAGTCTTTAAGACGTTGCCCAAGAACGTTCCTGTAATTGGTTCTTTTGACGGCTCTAGTGCAAGCAAGAATCCTCCGCATCCGATTGTTATTGATTCCCAAAGAATCATGTTGGATGTTGAGAATGGATATGACGGGCCTCCACAGATGCTTGTAATCATGAAGACCAAACTGAGAACAATGGCGAATACAGTTTTAGACAGGAACAAAGAAGACGTTCTCTGGAGGTTATTAACGACACGCCTTCCTTCCGCAACAACGTCAGGTAAGTGTGAGAATGTGTTATCCATAACGATCATGTGAGCGGAGTTTCTAGCTGCAGATGATCCTGAAGCCATACAGATTGAACAGTCGGCTTTCTTGAGAGCGAGGATGTCATTAACACCATCACCGGTCATTGCGACTTTATGACCCTGGGCCTGAAGAGCGGAAACAATCGCTTCTTTCTGGGTTGGGCTAACACGGCCAAAGACAGAGTGATTATTAACAAGTTCCGGAATATCTTCTAGAGCGACGCCATCCATTGAAATGTAGTTGGCGGCATTAGGAACACCGACCTGATTTGCAATCTTTGCGACGGTGATTGGATCGTCACCACTGATGACCTTTACATCAACGCCGTTTGAGATGAACCAATTGATGTTGTCGCTGGCGTCTTCTTTGATGTGGTCAGCGATATCCAAAACCGCAATAAGTTCGCATTTTGCTTGTAATTTATCGTTTTTGAGAGGTTTTTGGCAGCGATAGAAACACACAGCTCTATCTCCTGCAGCGGCCATTTTCTTAATCATCTTGTCGATTTCCGGCGTTGGCTTTGCATCGACAAAACCATATGCGCCAAGAACATATGTCTCGCCGTCTTCGAATGTTGCGGCCGAATACTTATACGCGGAATCGAAAGGAATAACGGCGACCGCTTTCTTCTTTCCTTTGCCGAATGATTTAGCTATTGCGGCAGCGGTTCCGTTTGTGTCCATTGTCGAGGCGACGAGAGACGCCATATTCATCTTTATGTCGTCATCGCTCATGTCTGAGTGGTTGTAGAGATCTTTAATTGTGAGTGTTCCGTCTGTGAGAGTGCCGGTCTTATCAAAGCAGATGACGTCCGCTCTAGCCAATGTTTCGATGCAGAACAACTCCTGAACGTTAACCTGTTTTCTTCCGAGGTTGATGACGCCGACACCCAAAGTGATGGAGGAAAGCAAATATAAACCGGCAGGAATCATTGCAACAAGGGATCCGGCGAAACTAACAGCATGTTCCGAATATGATTCATAAGAGATTTCGCTCTTGAATAACCATATGAGAGTCATTGCTATAGCAAAGACGATTGCGATAGTTCCGGTTAAGCGGAAAACGTATAAGCATGATTTTTTGATTTCCGATTGTGGTCTGGAGAAGTTCTTTGCGGCCGCAGTAACGCCTTCAATGTATGAGGCCGCGCCTATTTTTGTGACGCGCGCGTATACGATGCCAGAGACGACATAAGTGCCTGAAAGGACTTCGTCTCCGACTTCTTTTGAGATTGAGTCGGATTCACCCGTAATCGATGATTCGTTAAATGAGGCTTTGCCTCCAACGATAACCGCATCAGCGCAGACTTGATCGCCCGCCCTTAAAACGATTATGTCGCTTAGAACCAATTCATCAGAGGCCAACATGAGTTCCTTTTCGTTACGCATAACCGATTGTCTTGGATTTGTAACGAGGCTCAGTTTATTGACTAAGGCTCTTGCTCTAAAATCCGCGGCGAGTCCAAGGACGATATTTCCGGTGATAGGAAGAATGAAGAAGAAATCTTTGGGGTTTGCACGGGCAATCAAAAGCATTATGCATATACAGAAGAATATGATGTTGAAGAACGTGAAAACGTTGTCTTTGAGTATTTGCCATGTGGTTTTGGTGACGGTCTTTTTGTTTTTGTTGACCAACCCATCATCGATTCTAGATTGAACTTGCTCATCATTAAGGCCGACCAAAAAATCGGTCTCATAGACCTCGGCCTCGGCAATTTTCTGTTTCAAAAGCTCAACCTTGTTCGATGCCATTACTCACTCCTCAATGCCACGACAGGGTCTTTCTTTGCAGCGATGGCAGCAGGAACAATTCCGCTTACCAACGCAAGGATTATCGATAAAGCAACCAACGCGATTGCAACTAACGGGTTCAATGATGCGATTGCGCCAATTTTGTAAGTTGGATATAGGCGATTAATGATCACATTAATTGGCCATGACAAAAGATACGAGACGGCAATTCCTATGATTCCGGAAGCAAGTCCGACCATCATACATTCAGATCTAAACAACCTTCCAACATCGCGTTTTCTAGCACCGCACGCTCTCAAAACGCCGATTTCTTTTGTTCTCTCTATAACGGAAACATAAGTGATAATTGCGGTCATAATGCAGCTAACAACGAGAGAAATGCCTGCAAAAACAACCAAAACACCGGTCAAAGCGTTAACAACAGTGCCAACGGTGTCGGTTACTGTAGACATAACATCCGAGTAATAAACCTTGGTTGTCTTATCGGCCTGCGCATTGTTATAGGCATCGAGTCTAGCGAAAATCTGATCCTTAACGGTAAGGCTTGAAGGGAAGATAAGAACCGAGTCGATTAGCGAGAATGACTCGTAATATGCGATAAGGTCAAGGACATTGAAGTCGTATGCTGAGCCGTCGTTTTCCCATCCGGCTTTATAGAAATCAGGGTTGAGCAGTTTGTTTAGTAATGCGTCTTTCGCGCTTTCCTGCTCCTTCTTTTTTCCATAAAGGAGATCTTCAATCATGTTGGCGACTTGATCTTCATGGAAGTCCGCTCCAACCCTCTTAGCGAGAGTAAATAATCCGGAATAATAAAGATAACCAGTTCCGCTTCCTGAGTAATCGGCATCCGCAGGATTCTGGTCTCCGTACAAGAAGAAATATCTGAAGTCAAAGACTGAAGCAATCTTGGAAACCAGTGAACCACTCAATATCTCGGCATATTCTTCTGGTGTGGCAGAATCTATTTGCTGATAAATATCGTTGAACACCTTGTTGGCGGCTTCAAAGCCGTCCTCTCCGTCGTAGTTTATGAGAGGAACGTAGAAAGCCTCGGTTGCGGCTTTGTGTATTGCTGAACAGTTTTTCTCGGAATCGTCCACGAACATATCTTTTAGTGATTCGAGATACCCGATTGATCCAGGCATTAAGGAAAGGTAGCTGTTTTTTGCCGGTCTTAAAACGCCGACGATTTTGAGTTTGACCTCATCGTACTTGTCGTCGTTTTGATATATGTTTTTCAGACCTTCACTGTCGCTGTATTCTCTGTTGAAGATGGACATTTCTCTGTATTTCTTCGTTCCAGAGAACTGGAATGTTCCGTCCTTGTATTCAGGGTATAAGTCATATTCTGCGTAAGGCTGTTTCGATCCGATGTCTTTATATAGTGTGGAGTTTGGATACGCTTTATAGGTTTTTCCTTCATGTGAATCGGTTGTGATGATATCAGCAAAATCGATCGGTTTCTTGGTGTCGTCTGTTGAGCTATAGAAGCCGAGTTTGTTTAAAACGTTGAGTTCGATTTGGTTGTAACTATCCGTGATTAAAACAATCTCATCTGGGTTTTGTGGGTATTTTCCGTAGATTAAGTCGTACGTTTCCCTCATCGGAGCCTCTGGCATATAAAGTTCATGGAAGATTGTTGCAGGGAGTCCGGTGACCGATGCGATGCCTCCGCCATACGATCCAGCGCCGGAATATTGGTTTATTTCTTTATACTCTCCGCTTCCTGGATGTATACCCTTTTCAGTTAAGACGTTGAACAAAAGGCCGCTTCTGTTAATCATTACATTGCTTGCTAAACCCTCTTCAACGAGCGGATCTAAAACTTTAGATACATATTCCTGTGTGAAGTGATTTGTGTGGCTGACATAAGAGTCGCTTGATGTGTCTAATGGGTAGAGCTTGTCCGTATCAGGGAACTCCACCTCGTTTATCTTTGTGCTGTTATCAAAGTAACTGTATTGTGTTTTCGAAATTGAGATTGGGGCCGTTGATGCCAAGGATTTCTCAACTCTTGAAACAAAGCCTGAGAATCCGTTTGAAACGGCGAGAACCAAAGCGACACCAACAACGCCAAAACTAGAGGCAACGGCGGTTAAGATTGTGCGGCCTTTCTTTGTTTTGATGTTTGACCACGATGAGGCGATGGCAGTTCCTAAGCTCATGGATGTTTTCTTGTTCTTCTCTACACCAGTAACAGCGTGGTTAGCCTGGATTGGATTTGAATCTGCGATGATGACTCCGTCTTTCATTTGAATGATTCGGTCAGCATATGCTTCAGCCAATTCTTTGTTGTGTGTAACCAAGATAACAAGCCTATCGCTTGCAATGTTCTTGAAAAGGTCCATGACCTGGATAGATGTGTTTGAGTCAAGTGCGCCGGTAGGTTCATCAGCGAGAATGATGCTTGGGTTATTTACAATTGCTCTTGCTAGGGCAACCCTTTGCATCTGGCCGCCGGACAACTGGTTCGGTCTCTTCTTTTCCAAACCATCAAGGCCAACGGAATGAAGTGCTGCAAGCGAACGCTCTTTGGCTTCAGATGGCGAAATGCCTGACAAAGTTAAAGATATCGCAACATTTGCGAGAATGTTCTTGTGTGGAATTAGGTTATAGTTCTGGAAAACGAACCCCACTCTTTCGTTGCGGAATGCATCCCAGTCTTTTTCTTTAAAGTTTGTGGTGGATTTGCCATCGATGATGACGTCTCCAGAGGTGTAGTGATCAAGTCCGCCGATTATGTTTAAAAGGGTGGTTTTACCACATCCGGAAGGTCCGAGTATCGCGACTATGCCTTTGTCAGCAAAGGCAAGGTCTATACCCGCCAACGCAGGGTATACTTCCCCCTCTATTTCATAGTTTTTGACTATAGACTTTAATTCAAGCATATAGAAAATATATCACATATGTTTTCTAAACATTATGACTAATTTTGACACGTGTCCAAAACTATAGATGCCGTCTTAATTTCTTTTTTCTAGAAAAAATAATTTAAGTATCTTTTCACACTCCTCATTCAGTGTACCGACACTGACAAGGGGGCGTTCATGAGCACATGGAGAATCGAATAAATAATAATTGGAAACAACCCCTCCATCTCGAGGGTCTTTTGCACCAAAAACCACTCTGGAGATTCGTGATTGAAGTATGGCGCCGGAGCACATTGGACAAGGTTCAAGCGTAACGAAAAGCGTGCAGCCATTCATCCTCCAGTTTCCCAGGGTTTTGGCAGCGTCTTTGAGCGCTTCGATTTCGGCATGAGATGAGATGTCGTTGTTCTTCTCTCTCAAATTGTGGCCCCTACCGATGATCACATCGTCTTTAACAACGACTGCTCCGACCGGTATTTCACCCAATTCATAGGCTTTTTGCGCTTCTTTTAAGGCTTCTTGCATGAAAATTTCGTCTTGCATACCACTATTATAGAACAATAAGAAAACCACCGCACAGGAGTTCTGATCTTAAGGCTGCTCGGTTCCCCGCCTGACCTGGTTCGAAGACAACTTCTCGCGATGGCTTAACTATTATATTTGTTTAATTATTTCTTCTCAATTGGTTTTAAAACTGAGATGCCGCCCATGAACGGACGTAAGACTTCTGGGATGACAACAGATCCGTCTTCCTGCTGATTCTGCTCGAGAAGAGCTGGATAGACTCTGGATGTTGCTAAGCCAGAACCGTTTAAGGTGTGGCAGAAATGCATCTTTCCGTCTTTGTCTTTATAACGGATCATACCGCGTCTTGCCTGATAGTCTCTTGCGTTAGAAACGGATGAGACTTCTTTGTAGATGCCCATTGATGGAATCCAGACTTCGATGTCATAGGTTCTAGCCATTGAGTGTGAGCAGTCGCCTGCTGCAAGCTTATCGAGCTGGTAGTGTAATCCGAGGCCTTCGAGCAAAGCCTGAGCTTTCTTGACTAACTCATCGAATGCAACGTCTGATCCGGTATCGGTTGTGTACTGAACCATTTCGACTTTGTCGAACTGATATCCACGGATCATGCCTCTTTCTTCGGTTCTGTATGAGCCCGCTTCCTTACGATAGCACGGTGTGTAAGCGAAGTATTTCTTTGGAAGGTCTGCTTCTGTTAAGACTTCGTTTCTGTGGAGGTTAACAAGAGCTGTTTCTGCTGTTGGAAGGATGAATTTGCGTGGTTCTGAACCTTCAAGCCAGAAGACGTCTTCCTTGAATTTTGGGAACTGCCCTGCTGTGAAGCCTGAATCCTCGTTGAGGATGTGTGGGCAGAGGATCATTGTGTATCCGTCTTTGATGTGTGTTGAGATGAAGTAGTTGAGTAATGCCCATTCAAGCTGAGCGCCTAAGCCTGTGTAGACCCATGTGCCGGATCCAGAGATCTTAGCTGCTCTCTTGTAGTCGATTAAGCCGAGCGACTCAGCGAGCTCAACGTGGTCTTTTGGTTTGAATGTGAATTCTGGTTTCTTGCCGAAGACGTAGAATGGCTTGTTGTTCTCTTTTGCGCCAGCTTCTAAGTCTGCGTCTGGTAAGTTTGGAAGGACTTCGACGAGTGACTGGATCTCAGCTGATGCTGCGTTGAGTTCGTCTTCCTTCTCCTTGTTCTCTGCCGCTAAGGCTTTGACCTTTGCGAAGATCTCCTGGACGTTTCCTCCAGCTTTCTTAACTTCAGGAACTGATTTTGAGAGCTTGTTCTGCTCTGCTTTATTTGTCTCGACAACTTTGGTGAGTTCTCTTCTCTTTGCGATCAAGGCAAGTAATGGTGCTGGGTCGAATTCCCAACCTTTTTTAGCCAAGGCCTCTTTAACGTATTCAGGTCTTTCTTCGATTAACTTTAAATCAATCATTTTTTGACTCCTTATAGTGTTCAAATATCTCAGCAAAACCCCAACAAATTGTTGAGGTTAAGCTTTAATTACATGATGTCGTCTGGCGTGACAACCTCTTCTGCTGCGACGACTTCTTCGGTCTCACCAACCAATGATGGGTTGATTTCATCATCTTCGATGATAGGTGTGTCGACAACCTCTTCCTCATCTTCATGTGGAACGATTGTGATAGCAGCGACTTTGTTGTGTGGTTCGAGGTTGATGATCTTGACGCCCTGAGTATTTCTACCGGCGATCTTGATCTGGCTCAAAGGTGTTCTGATGACGATGCCTTTGTTGGTGATGACCATCAGGTCTTCGTCTCCGTTAACGCCTCTCATAGCGGTTAATTCACCGTTCTTTGCGCTCATCTTGAGTGAGAGGACACCTCTAGCGCCTCTTGTTGTCATACGATAGCCTTCGTAGTGGCGGACGTTTCCGTCTTCGTCAGTGACATCGGTGTCGTTGACGTATGAGATCTTACCGTAGCCGGTTGTTGTTAAGACCAAGAGCTTTGTGCCTTCGAGTGATGTTGTGAGGTCGACAATCTTTGTTCCCTCATCGATTTCCATACCCTTAACACCGGTTGCGTCTCTTCCCATCTCACGAGCGTCAGCTTCGTTGAATGTGCAGACCTTGCCGGTTGATGCAGCCATGGATACGATTGCGTTTCCGTCCGTTCTCTTAACATCGAGAAGTTCATCACCTTCTCTTAATCCAACAGCGCGCTTACCGTTCTGGTGGATGGATTCGTATTCTGATAACTTTGTTCTCTTAACGAGACCGTTGACTGTTGCGAAGAATAAGTAATCGTTTGGATTGTAGTCATCGCATGCAACGATTGAGACAATTCTCTCTTCGACCGATGAGTCGAGAGCCAAGAGGTTAACGATTGGAAGACCTTTTGAGTCTCTTGTTCCCTCAGGGATCTGATAGCCTCTTAATCTGTAGACTTTACCAACAGATGAGAAGAATAAGACGTCGGTGTGTGTCTTTGTGTGTCTGATGATACGGACAAAGTCACCATTTGTTGTTGTGACGCCCTTAACACCTCTGCCGCCTCTGTTCTGAGCACGGAATGTGGTGTCATTCATTCTCTTGATGTAACCGTTCTTTGTAAGAACGACGACGATATTCTCCTCTGGGATGAGGTCTTCGTTGTCGATGTTGGCTGCATCGTCTGTGATTGTTGTGAGTCTTTCGTCGCCATACTTTCTTTCGATTTCTGAGATTTCCTGGATGAGGAGTTCGACGATGTTTGCCTTGTCGCTCAAGAGTCTGTTGTACTCTGCGATGTTGGCTGTTAACTGGTTGTGTTCAGCGTGGAGCTTATCCTGTTCAAGTCCCTGCAATCTTCTCAATGTCATTGCGAGGATTGATCCGATCTGCTCGTCTGATAAACCGTATTTTTCTTTTAATTTTGCTGTTGATTCTTCGTCGTTCTTTGATGATCTGATGATGTTGATAACGTCATCGATATTGTCGTGAGCGAGGATGAGACCAACGACCAAATGATCTCTCTTTGAGTCGTTCTCTAAGAGTTTTCTTGTTCTTCTTGTTAAGACCTCAATCTGGAAGTCGATGTAGTTCTGCAACATCTCCTTCATGCCAAGGATTTTTGGTGCGTTGTTGACTAAGCAAAGGTTGATGATACCGAAGTTTGTCTGTAAATCTGTGTGCTTTAAGAGGTTATTTGCAACGATTTCAGGCATGAAGTCACGTTTGATTTCGATGACAACACGGATACCTTCTTTGTTGGATTCGTCACGGATGTCGCTGATACCTTCGAGAACTTTGTCGCGAACGAGCTCAGCCATCTTTTCGATCATTGCAGATTTGTTAACCTGATAAGGGATCTCTGTGACGATGATCTTTGCCTTCTGGCCTTCTTTTTCTTCAATGTGGTATTTGGAACGGATTGTGATTGTTCCTGTGCCGTTTGTGTAAGCATCAACGATGCCCTGTCTTCCAAGGATGACGCCGCCTGTTGGGAAGTCTGGTCCATGGAGATAATCTCTCATCATCTCTTCGACAGTTAACTCTGGGTTTCTGCAAAGAGCGACGATTGCGTTGATTGTTTCTGAGAGGTTGTGTGGGGCCATGTTTGTAGCCATACCAACCGCAATACCTTCAGATCCATTGATGATTAAGTTAGGGATTCTTGAAGGAAGAACCGAAGGTTCTGTTTCGGTGCCGTCATAGTTATCGACAAAGTCGACTGTGTCTTTGTCTAAGTCTCTAACCATTTCGACAGCAAGCTTGTTCATTCTTGCTTCGGTGTAACGCATAGCAGCAGCTTCGTCGCCGTCGATAGAACCGAAGTTACCGTGTCCGTCGACTAATGTGTATCTGAGCGAGAATGGCTGAGCTAAACGTACGAGTGTTCCGTAAAGTGCGGCGTCGCCGTGTGGGTGATATTTACCCATGACGTCACCGACGATACGAGCTGATTTCTTGTATGGTTTGCCCGGCTGCATGCCTGACTCATCCATACCGTAGATGATTCTTCTTTGAACTGGTTTCAATCCGTCTCTGACGTCAGGGATTGCACGGCTGACGATAACGGACATCGAGTATGCGAGGAAAGCTGTGTGAACTTCCTCTGTGATCTCTCTATCGATGAGACCAGGAACGATACCAGCGGCTGCTGATGACTGTTCTTCTGTGACTTCTGCTTCCTCAGAAATCTCTTCAATTTTCTTGTCTTCGTTTTCCATGTCGGTCTCCTTTCATTAAATATCGAGGTCATCACGATTGATGAATACAGCTCTCTCTGTTATGAAATTCTTACGTGGTAAGACATCTTCGCCCATGAGTTCGGAGAATGCCTTTTCTGCTTCTGCAGCGTCGTCGATCGTGATACGGATCATCTTACGGCACTTAGGGTCCATTGTTGTTTCCCATAACTGCTGAGCGTCCATTTCACCAAGTCCTTTATATCTCTGGAATGGATATCCAGCTCTGAGCTGGAGGGCTTTCTTTAACTGCTCTAACTGAGCATCGTTGTATGCGTAATACTGGTTGCCCTTAACCTCAATCTTGTAGAGAGGTGGCTGGGCGATATACACGAATCCGCCTTCAATGAGCGGTCTCATGAATCTGTAGAAGAATGTTAAGAGAAGGATTCTGATGTGGTCGCCGTCGACGTCAGCATCGGTCATGATGACGACTTTGTGGTATCTGATCTTTGAGACATCGAAGTTCTCGCGGATACCAGCGCCGATTGCGGTGATCATGTTTCCGATTTCAGCGTTCTTGAAGATTCTTTCTTCTCTTGCCTTCTCGACGTTAAGGATCTTACCTCTTAAAGGGAGAATTGCCTGGGTTTCTCTATCACGTCCGTTCTTTGCGGAACCGCCTGCTGAGTTACCCTCAACGATGTACAATTCGCACTCTTCAGGAATCTTTGAGGAGCAATCTGCAAGCTTTCCAGGGAGTGTTGTGACTCCGAGAGCATCTTTACGGACAGCTTCTCTTGCTCTAACAGCCGCGGCTCTTGCCTTGGATGCCATGCTGATTTTCTGAACGATTGTCTTTGCGATATCTGGATGCTCGAGTAAGTACTGCTCTAACTGGTCACCGACGATTGTTGAGACAATCTTTCTGACCTCTGAGTTACCGAGCTTTGTCTTGGTCTGACCTTCATACTGTGGGTTAGGGTGCTTTGCGGAAATGACACAAGTTAAGCCTTCCTTACAGTCTTCGGTTGTGAATTTATCTTTGTCGTCTAAGAGTTTTGCCTTCTTAGCGTAAGCGTTCATCGTTCTGTTGATTGCGAGGTTGAAACCCTCAACGTGTGTACCACCTTCTTTTGTGGTGATGTTGTTACAGAATGAGTAAACGCCGTCTGAGCTATATCCATCTGTCCACTGGAGTGCGATTTCAGCGAAAATCTTCTCCTTTGTTCCGTCTAAGAGGGTGACCTCTTCAGCGCCTGAACAGTAGATTACCGGTCCAGAGATTGCGATTTTTGCGGAGTTAATGAAGGAAACGTATTCCTTAATACCGCCTTCATAGAAGAACTCTTCGTGGACTGGTTCTTCGCCACGGTCATCTGTTAAGCAGAGTCTGACGCCGCCGTTGAGGAAAGCCATCTGACGCATGTGATTCTTGATTGACTCGTAGTTATATGTCTGTGTTTCTGTGAAGATTGTTGGGTCTGGTAAGAATGTGACCGCTGTGCCTCTTGCACTGCTGTCGCCAACTCTTGCGAGTGGCTGAGCGATCTTACCACCATCTTCGAAGCGGACCTTGAATTCTCCGCCATCTCTGCAAACGACGACTTCGCACCATGTTGATAAAGCGTTGACGACTGATGCGCCGACACCGTGAAGACCACCGGAAACCTTATAGCCTCCGCCTTCGCCGAACTTACCGCCAGCGTGAAGGATTGTATATGCGGTTTCGACACCGGATAATCCTGATTTTGCAACCTTATCGACAGGGATACCACGTCCATTATCCTTGACTGTGATGCTGTTACCTTTGTTGATGATAACGTCGATTCTGTCACAGTATCCTGCTAAGGCTTCGTCGATTGAGTTATCGACAATTTCCCATACAAGGTGGTGAAGACCTGCCGACGCTGTGGTGCCGATATACATACCAGGGCGCTTTCTGACAGCTTCAAGACCTTCTAAGACCTGAATGTTTTCGCCGGTGTATTTCTCATCGGCTTTTTCGATGCTGCGTCTATCAATGTCTGTTTCAACACCGGAGTAAGAGAATTTACCCTCTTCTTCGATGGATTCAGCCGTTGCACCGCTCGCTTCAGCGGCAGCAGCTAGTTTCTTTTCATCCGCCATTTCATTTCCTCCTAACGGCTCTATTCGAGGAGACATCTATATAGGTGGCTCCCTCAATTTCCAAATTCGTCGCAGTGATGAACGTTTGGCCCATCTTTTTCACCAGCTCGGTGAGACGCGCTGCGTGGTTCGCGTCTAGTTCGCTATAAACATCGTCCAGAACAGCGATTGGTTTCTGATCGTCATCTTCGATTAGGAAGTATGGCGACATCTTTAAGGCGATAGCCGAGAGCCTGTTTTCTCCCTGGCTTCCGTAAAACGCGATGTTCTTTCCGTCCAGCATCAGTTCGAAGTCCTCGCGATGGAGGCCAACCGATGTGCTCTTGTGATAGATGTCGCTTTCGAGGTTTCTATCATAGAGTTTTGTGGCATGAGACTTGAATTCGTCTATGGACTTGATGAAAGGTTTGTAATTAATTCTTACGCTTCTTTCCGCCCCATAGAGCCCACTCGCGACGTCCGATAGTATTTTATTCAGCTCGTCAACGTAAAGCCGTCTGTAGCGAGATAATGGCTCCTCAACCTCAATCAACCTCTCTGTCACGACCTTCAGATATGTTCTATCCACAGGTTCTGACTTCAGGGCTGCGTTGCGCTCTTCAAGCAGTTTGTTGAATTTCGCGATGAGGGAGAAGTAATCCAGGGAACGCTTTGAGATGTTCACGTCAAGGAATGACCTTCTCTCGCTTGGTGAGCCTTTGAAGAGCGATACGTCTTCCGGCGAGAACACGATGACATTCACACACTTGGAGAGCTCGCTCAATCTCTTGACCGGCTTCCCGTTTATCAGAACCTTCTTCCCTTTTCTGGAGATTTGGATTCCGATCGTTCTTGTCATGCCCCCACTATTGACGCGCGCCTCTGCGTACGCGTAATCACAATCGATGCCGATAAGCGTCGATGATTCGTTTGTTCGCCAGCTCTTAGCCAAAGACATCAGATGGATGGACTCGGCAAGATTGGTCTTGCCGGATCCGTTTGCCCCGACTATGACATTTACGCCGGGCCCGAACTGCACATCACATTTGTCATATGACCTGAAGTTCGCAAGTGACATCTTCTCGAGGATCATTTGTCTACAATCTCGAATTTCCCTTCCTTCAACTCAACCGTATCACCGGGTCTAAGCTTCTTTCCTCTGCGGTTCTCTTCTTCACCGTTCACCAAGACGCGATTGTTGGCGAGGTAGAATTTCGCCATCCCGCCCTCGTCAATGACGTCAGCAAACTTGAGAAGCTGTCCGAGGGTAATAAACTCGGTGCTGATTTTAATTTGTCTGGAAGTGCCTATTTTTGCCATGTATATAGTTTACTACAAGTAGTAAAAAAAGAAACGCATTTTTGCGTCTCTTTAAAATAAATTTTTAAAGGGCCTAAAAAGGCTTATCTCATCCTCATTGGGGTGATTAATTCGACCACGGAATCATCTTCAGGGTTTTTGATGACGAATGGTCTCATTTCGCCTACAAATGAGAATGTGACATCCTCGCAGCCAAGTGCACGAACAGCCTGAGAAACGAACGATGCGTTGAACGCAATGTCGAGTCTGTCGCCGGTGAACTGGATGGTTGATAACTTCTCAATGCCGGAACCGTTCTGGTCTGAAGAAGATGAGATTTCAACGTTGTCGGCGGTCATGGAGAGTTTAACGACCGATGCCTTATCCGTTGAAAGGATGGAGACACGGTCGATGGCGTTCAAGAGCTGCTGAGAGTTGATCTCGAGATAATAGTTGAAGACCTGTGGAACGATTGAGCTTGAGACCGGGTAGTCATCAGAAATCAATCTGCTTGTGACGATGGTTGTTCCGAATGAGAAGACGATTTTTTCTCTTGAAGCAGAAATCTCGACTTCTTCGACGGAATCGAACATTTTTACGATATCAGATAAGGTTTTTGCTGGGATATTTGCAGAGAATCTCAAATTTGGTTCGACCGCGATTGTCTTTCTTGAAAGTCTTGCTGAGTCGGTTGCTGTAGCTGTTAAGTTGCCCGCTTCGGCCTTGAGGTTGACCGCGCCTAAAACCGGACGGTTCTTATCTGAAGCAGCGAATGCGGTCTGAGCTGTCAATTTTGATAAGGCATCGCACGCGACAACGAATGAGTTTCCGGTCTTGTCGAAATCGATGTCTGGGTATTCGTCAGCATCCATGCAGTTAAGTTTGAATGATGATTTGCCGTCATCGATTTTCGCGATTGCGTTGTCAATGATTTCAACGGTCACTTCGCTTCCACTGATTCTTTTGGCAACCTCAGTAACGATTCTCGCATTGATCAAAACGGATCCCAAGGAAGAGTTTCTGATTATCTGGTTTTCTCCCCTGTATTCAGGGATTAAAGTCCAGATTGAGATATCTCCATTGGACGATGTGATTTCAAGTCCTTTGGATGTCATCTCTAATTTAAAGCTAGAGAGGGTTGGGTTTGCTGATGCAGTTCCTACAGCATGGCCTGCAGATAACAATCCCTTTAATAATTCGTCCTTTGTAATTGTGAATCTCATAAGGTTCTCCTTATCTATATATCTATATTATATATATTATATTAATAATATTAATGCGCGTGTGGATTTGTGGATAACTCCTTTTTCTTCGATGATGACTGAGTTATTCATCCACATGGTTATCAACTGTTTATCCTCTTCTTCAATTCCTCGATGGCTTTCTTAAGCTGCTCATCGGTTTTTGAAGCTTTTTCTATCTTCTCAACGGCGTTCATGACGGTTGTGTGGTCCTTGCCGCCGAATCTATCGCCGATCTTTTTGAACGGAGCGTCCAACAACACCCTGATTAAGAACATGGATATATGTCTTGCGAGCGCAATGTTGGCTTGTCTAGATGTTCCGGTTATCTGCGTAAGTGTCAAACCGTAGTATTCGGCAACGGTGCTGATGATCTTATCTTGAGACAATGTGTCCTCATCTTCTTTTACGTTAACGAGCGATCTGACCGACTCTATTGCGGTGGAAAGGTCGATGTGGTCGACGTTTTTGAAGTTTGTAATATAGAAGAACATTCTATCGAACGCACCTTCGAGTTCTCTAACGTTGCTTCCGAATTTTGAGGCGAAGTACGTGATAACTTCTGGATCGAAATCCTCGATTGTCATGCCTTTTTGCTCAATTCTCTTTCTCAAAATGAGTTCGCATACGGTTTTTTCTGGTCTTTCGATTGAGATTGGCAAACCCTGGACAAACCTTGTTTTGAGACGATCATCGAGTCCGTTCAATAAACTTGGGTGTTTATCGGAAGTGATGACAACCTGCTTTCCAGCAGAATATAAGTAGTTGTAAATAGAGAAGAAAGTCTCTTCTGTTTTTGTTTTGTTCGCAAGGAATTGAACATCGTCAACCAAAAGAACGTCGACAGATGCTTTGAACCATTCAACCAAACCAACGCCATTGCTGTCGTTCTTAACGTATTTGATGTATTCATCAAGGAAGTCCTGAGCCTTAACATATAAGACTCTCATTTCCGGTTTTGATTCTTTGATAGTGTTGCCGATTGCATGAAGCAAATGGGTCTTTCCTAAGCCGGAATCTCCGAAAATAAGCACCGGATTGTAGAATTTTCCAGGATCCTTAGCTGCTAAAACAGCCGCTTGGTATGCCTCTCTATTAGAGGTTCCAACAACGAAAGTATCGAATGTGTAACTTGGATCTATTCTTGAGTCGCTAAAGAAAGGCTGCTTGTCTGGAGCAGATGAAACGGGTTTTGACTGAACCTTATCTGGAGCCACAAAATTTACCGTAAAAGATAATCCTGTAACTTCTCTTAAAACTTCGTCAACCAAAGACTCATATTTTGTAGAAATAACACTTGCGGCCAAATCAGAATTAACCACAACCGTGATTACGTTTCCGTCAAGGCTGTAGATGTATGATTCTGTGAAAAAACTTTCGTAAGTGATCTTGTCGGCGATGCCGTCTTTTATTTTTGCTAAAGCGCGGTCCCAGACCTGCGCCAACTGACTAACTGTTAATGCCATAATTTTTACCTCGAAAAGTTTAGCACATACGCACATGAAATTTGACGATTTTTGGTGGAAAACCCAGTTATCCACATAAGAATAATGAGAAATTAAAGCATTTTATCGGAGTTTCTTGAGTTTTCCACATCTTTTTACGGTGGATAACTTTGTGGATAATAAAACAGATTTCTTTCGTGTGGTTTGCCTTATCTTCTGGAACCGTTATCCACATAACCTTTGTTTCGATGGCTTCTCGCTTTTGTCCTCTTTTGCACACAGATGTGTATAACTTATTCACATTCTAACGTTATGCATATACGCGCGTTTTCTTGTTGCCTTAGGCAAGTGAAATCTCTATAATCATTTCGCACGCTAGTAAAACTCGGAGGAAAGCGCAATGAAAAGAACATATCAACCATCTAAAATCAAACATGCACATATGGCAGGTTTCCGCACAAGAATGGCTTCACACAACGGCCGTAAAGTCCTTGCTCGCCGTAGAGCAAAAGGAAGAGCTAGACTCTGCGCCTAATTTGGCGTCTTTTTCTTATTTAGGGGTATATCGTGATTAGAGATAACCGTATCTTAAAACACCAGGAATTTAACGAGATTATTCGTAGCACCCCTACTCAGAGAAGCAAATCCTACGTAATACATTTCCGTTCCAACACCCAGAACAAACCAAGAATTGGAATCTGTGTGAGCAAAAAGAACGGAAATGCAGTAACACGTAACCGCATCAAGCGTCAGATCAGAGCGATGGTCGGCGATGTAATGGATTTATGCAATAGTCTAGATATTATTATCATCGTACGAACAACCTACGATCCGACCTTATTCCAATCTAATAAAACTGAATTGGTTTCGTCTTTGACGAAGATCGGAGAAAAACATTGAACAAGGGCAACAAAAAGACACTTTACTCATTATTGGGTATCGCACTTGGCACCGTCCTTTTGACAGGATGTACAGCCAACTTCTGCTCTAACGTCGATAAAGCCAATATAGCATACACCTATGACATGGGCGTTACCGTCTATGTTGATAGTGTTGAAGAATTACCTGAAGTTTACAAAAACGCAGGCGAAAACGTCGGCTATTGGCCAGTCACCATCAACGGGGAACAATCAACCCGTGTTTTTGCTTATATCCCAGTCGGTGGTCAGACATTAGAGACAAACGACACATCAAAAAGAATCACAACACGTTACACCGCTAAGAAGGCTGAGTTCTTAGACTCAATCATCGCAAGCGCAATCAGCAACAACTACACAGTTCCAACCTATTCCTACTTCAAGGCAATGGATGAGAAGGTTCTCGATGCAGCTGTGGCTGAAATGAACAAAGGACTTGAACCTGCACAGCAGGTTACAGCCTCAACAATCACAGCTGAGCAAATCAACGTCTTTACCGCTGAAATAACAGGCGGAAAGAACAATTGGGACACAGCCTCAACTGAAGTAAATGAGAGCAGCATCCTTTTAAACTATGGCTACGTTAAGTTCTACGGAACAGAAGACGCAACAACAAAAGAACGTTCAGAAGACCTCTGGAAACAATGGGAAGCCTGGAACGAAGAAATCGCTGCCGATATCGGTGAAGAGCAGGTTCCACAGGGAGACTTCAAGAGCTCATATAAGAGCTCAGTTGAGTCAAAACTCACAAACGCCAGAAGCTGCATCGCAACAAAAGGCGGCAAATTCGGACACTACGGAAGCGGATCAAATATCTCCGTTAACGTCACACAAAAGACATGGAAAGACGCTTGGAAGAAAGGATTCTTCGAAGGATTAATCGTCTATCCAGTCGCATCATTAATTGATGCAATCGCATACGGAATCGACCCAACATTAAGCGGTGTTGGCCAGGTGTTATCCATCCTTATCGTCACAGTCATAGTGCGTCTGGTTATCTTAGCAGCCACATTCAAGAGTACTCTTGATCAGCAGAAGACTCAGGCATTACAGCCACAGTTGGCTAAGATTCAGGCTAAATACCCTAACTCCAACACAAACAAGGACGAGGCTCAGAGACTTCAGCAGGAGCAGATGGCTCTCTATAAGAGAAACAAAGTCAATCCACTCTCAATGCTCATCACGTTGGTCGTTCAGTTCCCTGTCTTCATCTGTGTTTGGGGCGCTATGCAAGGATCTTCCGTCTTGGCTTCAGGATCCGTCTTGAATTTAAGACTTTCAGATACAATCTCATCCGTTTTGACTAACTTCTCCACAGGTTGGGCAACCAACGCAACGGGCTGGTGGACAGCAGCTGTGTTATTCCTCTTAATGGCACTCTTCCAGGTTGCCGCTATGATGATTCCTCAATGGATCAACAAGAAGAAGATGAAGAACATTCCAAAGACTTCTGCAAACCCTGCTCAGGACAAGAACGGCAACAGCATGAAGATGATGAGCTGGTTCATGGTTATCTTCACGGTCATCATGGGCTTCGCACTCCCTGCTGCAATGGGACTTTACTGGGCCGTCGGTGCTCTTATCTCCTTGGCTCAGACATTGATCACACAGTCAATCATGGCAAAGAAGAAGAAAGTGAAATAATCGAATATGAAACAGTTTACATGCAAAACACTCGAAGAGTGCATCAGCGCGGCAGCTGCTGAATATGGCGTTTCCGAATCTCAGATCGTCTATAAGCTTGTCGAAGAGAAGAAAGGCCTCTTCTCAAAGAAAGCCGTCATCGAAGTTTATGACGCAAACGATGCTGCAGAATACGCTCAGGAATACCTCAAAACAGCAATCGGAGCTATGGGTATCGAAATCGAAACAACAGCCTCCGTTGAAGATGAAATCATCAGAGTCACAATCGATTCAAAGAGAAATCCTGTTCTCATCGGAAAGAACGGCAAGACATTACAGGCTTTAAACGAGCTCGATAGACTTGCAGTCTCCAACAAATTCCACCACAGATACAGAATTCTTCTCGATGTCGGCGGTTATAAGGAAGACAAGTACTCACGCATCACCTACATGGCAAAAAGAGCTGCAAAAGACGTTCTTAGAAGCAAGGTCGACGCAAAGCTTGATCCAATGACACCAGACGAAAGAAGAGTCGTTCACAACGCATTAAACGGTATGGCTCACATCAAGACCGAAAGCTACGGCGAAGGTCAGGATAGAGCAATTACCATCAAATACGTAGACTAAAATATAAGACAAGATGGTTCTCCATCTTGTTTTTATTAAGTAAAAGCAAAATAATGTTTGCGAGGATAAATTATGACCAACAAAACCAAACACATAGTTGCGGCCGTTCTTAACGGTGTTGTCGCAGCAATCTCTATATTCGCAATCGTCTCGCTTTTCGTGCTCCCAGAATTTGTGGAATCCGACGCTTCGGTTGATCACATCTTCTTCTTGTTCTCTCTTATCATCATCGTCATCGGCGCTTTAACTGGACTCATCTCATCTATTGTCAGCCTTGCGACGTTGAAAGAAGATTCACGAATTGTATCGCTCATCAGATCCATCTCCGTTGTCGCTTCATTAATCTTGGTCAGTTATGAATTAACGGCAATTTTGGTCAGCGGCAGCTATGGCGCTTTAATCGGTTATGGCTTTATTGTTTGGGTTGCTGCCGTTGCAGCAATCAACATCGCATCCTATTGTGGATTCGAAGTCTCCTACAAGAAATCACCTTGGTATGGCGCCATCTCCGGAATCCTATATTTGGCGTTTGCTGCAGCTGCACTCCTCCCAATGTGGGACATAAAAAACACATTCGCTATAGTTGGAACAAGCGACGTCGCAATTTACGTCACTATGGCTGTTGTTGTCGTTGTTTCTGTGTTGTTTGGAATCGTTTTCGTTGCAATTAACAACGCAATTTCAAAGATTTTGACAATTCTCCTTCCTGCGGACGAGGATGACGAGCAATATGTTCCTAATACCACAAACGTTTCATTTACAGCATCCGAACAGGTTGTAGAAGGCCCATCAGATGATGTTGTTGAAGAAACAAAAGATGAGAGCGGCGTTGAAATAATCGAAGCTTCTGAAGATACGGAAGAAGAGGAAGAAGCCGCCGAAAGAAAACAGGCAGCCGAAGACAAAAAGAACAATTATGAAGGCAGAGCCCGTGTATACCACATCTCAAAACACCAGACATCCGGAAAGTGGCAGGTCAAACTTGCTACAGGCAAAAAGGCAATCAAGCTTTTCAGAACACAGGCAGAGGCCATTGCTTATGCAAAAGAGTTGATTGGAACCCAAGGCGGATCCATCAGAATCCACTCATTAAAAGGAAAGCTCCGCAAAGAGCATTAATATGGAGAAAGCTAAACAGGATATCATCGTTGCTTTAGCAACCCCACCACTCAAAAGCGCACTCGCCCTCATCAGATGCAGCGGCGATGGCGTTTTCGATTTGTTTAATGATATCTTCTCCAAAACAATTACACCTGTCGAATCCAGGAAAATGGCGTATGGAAAGATAATGTATGGCGATAGACCGGTTGACGAAGTCATGCTTTTCCTCTACCCTTCCACTTCATCAATGACGGGCGAAGAATCCGTCGAAATAACTTGTCACGGCTCGATGCTCATCGCCAATGAGATTATTTCTTTGCTTATATCCAAAGGCGCCAGATACGCCTCTAAAGGAGAATTCACCTCGCGCGCGTTCTTTAATGGAAAGATGAATCTTATCGAGGCCGAAGCGGTTAACGATTTGATCAACGCCACAACAAAAGAAGCCAAGAACCTTTCTCTTATGTCTCTCGGCGGAAAGAGCTCCGATCTCGTTAGACCTTTAAAGAAAGAAATCGCCGACCTTTTATCGCTTATCGAAGTTAATATCGACTATCCAGAATACACGGACATTGAAGAGGCGAATGAAGAGAAGATTGTCTCCTCCATCGATCAAATCAACAAAAACGTATTGTCGCTTCTTACCCAAGGAAACACAGGAAGAATCATCAAAGACGGCGTCAAGGTGGCAATCGTAGGAAAACCAAACGCAGGCAAATCATCTCTTTTGAACGCTCTTCTTGATCAGGATAAAGCCATAGTCACAGACATCCCTGGAACAACCAGAGACATCGTTGAGGGCGACGCTTATTTGGATGGAATCACCATTCATCTTTTGGATACCGCCGGCATTAGAGAAAACGCAGGCGATATCGAGAAGATCGGAATTGAGAAATCAATGTCCGCAATAGAAGAATCTGAGATGGTTATTTTGGTTGTAGACGCAACCGTTGGAATGGATGAAGAAGATAAAGAAATACTTTCTAAAATTGGAGATAAGCCACGCATAATTGCGATGAATAAATGTGATTTAGCACAGATTTCAGGTGAATTTGTTAAGATTTCTGCCGCAAACAAAGACATTTCTGCATTAACAAAAGAGATTAAAGCCAAACTCAACATCAACGAGAGAGACTTCAATACTCCATCACTTTCAAACGAAAGACAGATGGCTATATTGAGAAGAATTCAAACCTTATTAGACGATGCCAAAAACGATTGTTTGAACATGGCTCCAATCGACTTGGTTTCAGCTAATTTATTATCCGCTTACGCCGCATGCGAAGAGTTGCTCGGCGAGAAGATTACACTAGATTTAACCGATGAGATCTTCTCTAGATTCTGTGTAGGTAAATAAGATGATTGATACCCACTGCCACATTAACGACGAACAGCTTTTGGCGAATGCCGATCAAATAATTAAAGACGCGATCAGCAACGGTGTTCAGAAACTCATCTGCATTGGATGGGATCTTGAAAGTTCGAGAACTGCAGTCAACCTTGCTCACCAATATGATTGTGTTTTTGCTGCAGTCGGCTTTCATCCGGAGAACCTCGAAAACGTTTCTGACAACGCTTTAACCGAGATTGAAAAGCTTGCCAGGGACAACAAGGTTGTTGCTATCGGAGAAATTGGACTTGATTACCATTGGTTCAAAGAAGAATCTGAACACGCAAACCAAAAAATATGGTTCATCAAGCAAATAGAACTCGCAAACAAGCTTGGGTTACCCGTTTCCATCCATGCTAGAGACGCTTCCCAAGACACGTATGATTTACTTTCCCAACACCCAATAAATAACGGGTTTGTTTTACATTGCTACAGCGGTTCGCCTGAAATGATGGAAAGATTCGCTAAATTGGGTGCGTATTTCGGCTTTGACGGTCCCGTTACATTCAAGAACTCTATAACACCAAAAGAGTGTGTTAAGGCTTGCAGAGAAGACAGAATCGTTGTTGAGACGGATTGCCCATATATGGCTCCAACACCTTATAGAGGCAAGACCAATGAACCGAAATATATCCCTGTAATTCTTGAAAAAATAGCGGAAATTAAAGAGATTTCTTTGGATAAAGCCATAGAAATGACAGATAGGAATGCACATGAACTATTCAAATTTTAATTCCAACGTTGCTATCGTCGTAGAGGGTAAAACGGACAAAGACTTACTCTCCTCCTTTCTTGAATGCGAGATTGTTATGACAAACGGATCTGCGGTTCCGGACGATGTCGTTGAGTATGTCAAAAAACTGTCTGAAACCAAAACCATTATCGTCCTCACGGATCCTGATTCACCAGGCAAAAGAATTCGCGACGTTTTAGACTCAAAAATTCCTGGGCTGATCCATGCGTACGTCCCTAAGGACAAGTGCATCAAAAAGCATAAGGTCGGGGTGGCTGAGTCCGATAAAGAAACAATTATGGAGGCGTTAGAACACCTCATACCTGCATCAATTGCAACAACCCCCACCCTTAATCACTCTGATCTTGTTGATTTGGGGCTACTTGGATTGGAAAAATCCGCCGAAAAGCGCGTGATGCTGGAAGAAAAATTCAAACTGGGACATACTAATTGCAAATCTTTTGTAAAAAGATGCAATTGCCTCGGATTAACAAAAGATGATTTAAAGAAGGCGTTATATGAATAGAGAAGAATACTTTGCAACAGTTGAACAATATAAACTCCTTGCCAAACATGAGGTTGGCCAAAATTTCCTTATCGACTCTGACGCCTGCGAGAGAATTGTTGGATGCCTTGATATGCAGCCAGACGACTATGTATTGGAAATTGGATCCGGTGCCGGATCTCTTTCCTTCTTCCTTTACGAGTCGAAAGTCAAAGCGCAATTGATTGATATAGATGAGGGGTTGGTTACTAAATTAACAAACGATTTTTCCGATTCTGATACAATTTCCCCTACTCAAGGAAACGCGATGAAATGGGATTATTCCCCATATTCAAAAATCATCGGAAACCTCCCTTACTACATCACCTCAGGAATTATAGAAAAGGTTCTTTTGGGTTCAAAAACCGTGCAAAAAGCCGTTTTTATGGTCCAAAAAGAAGCATTTAACCGTTTGGCAGCCAAAATAAACACCAATGAGTATGGCCCTTTGCAGATTCTTATAGAATACAGAGGAAAGATTGCTCGCGAATTCAATGTTACGCGCACAAGCTTTAGCCCAGCTCCACATGTTGATTCTACCGTGTTCTCAATCACGTTTAACGATAACAGAGACCTTGAAGAGTGCGCTGCCTTAAATAAACTAACCACTGCCCTATTCCTTAACAGAAGAAAAACGATTCTTAACAACCTTTCAAGGCATATAGGAAATTCCGAAAAAGCAAAAGTTATATTGGCTGCTTGCGGAATAAAGGAAAATGCTAGACCAGAAAACTTATCTTTGGCCCAGTATCTAAGCATATTAAGGGGTCTAAAATGATGTTCTTCAAACCAACACAAATGATTGTTAAATCATACTCAAAGATCAACGTATCTCTAAAAGTTCTTGGTCAAAAAGAGGATGGCTATCACGATTTAGAGATGGTTGTTTTGCCTGTCGAACTTCATGACATCATCGAAATCAACAGGTTTAACGGTGGCAGCACCACCTACGTCACCTGCGACGATTTGGAACTCGCGTCCATGCAATATAACCTTTGTTACAAAGCGGTTGAACAAATGAGGTCTGTTTTCGGCTTCGATGACGCGTTCGAAATCGTTATCCACAAAAGGATTCCTTTCGCCGCTGGTATGGGCGGAGGATCAAGCAACGCCGCTTGTGTAATCAACGCTGTGTGCAAAATGAAGGGAATTAGTAACACCGATCCCAAGGTCCTTGAGATAGCAAAAAACATCGGTGCAGACGTTCCCTTCTTTGTTGCTTGCAAACCTGCTTTGGTAACCGGAATTGGTGAAAATTTAAAAGAAATTAAGTGTAAAAAGAAGTACCACTGCCTCATTGTTAAACCCAAAAAAGGGTTGTCAACGAAATCGATTTTCGACATTTGCGACACTTTCGAGAGAACCGATTGCCAGACGGAAAGGGTAATTAAAGCTCTTGAGGAAGGCGACGATGCCCTTTTAGCCGAGAACATTGGCAACGATTTATACAAGCCAGCATGTTCGCTGCTTCCTGAAGTCCAAGAGGTTGTAGACGCTTTAAAGTCATACGGACTACCAATGACAGCTATGACTGGATCCGGCTCCGCTGTGTTCTCGTTATCTACAGACGTCAAGCTTCTGAAAGAGGCAGCCCTCAAAATAAGCGGAAACGATAGGTTTGTAGAAATCTCCAAAATCCTCTAAAGACAACACACATCTAGAAGGCCCTCCAAGGCCTTTTTCTTTTTGCTTATAGCGTGAAACATTTATTTTTAATTACTATGAGTAAAATGTAATATTCTAGTTTTTGTTTCTTTAATATCTAATTGTTAGGTAACAAAAAATATAGATAACAACTAACAAAAATATAGATTTTTAAAGACATTTTTCGTAAAAACACTGCAAAAACTGTTTATTCAATATTCTTGTAATGCCAAAAGCGTTACATTATCATTACATTACCAAATTAAAGAAAAACGGAAAAAATGTCGAAGACAACTATAAATTTACGTATTGATAGCAAGGTAAAAGATAATGCTGAAAAAGTCTTAGATGAACTAGGTTTATCAATGACATCAGCAATCACTTTGTTTTTGAAGGCCGTCTCCAGAACAAACAGCATTCCGTTTCCTATCACAACAAACTCTCCTAAGAAGAATTCCGCTCAGCCTAAACAAAACAAAACCGTATTTGAGAATAGCGATATTGACCTTGATTTTGATATGGATCAACTCGATTCTCTCAAAGATGCAATCGACAAATTATAGTTATGGCTACGTATCTAGAAACCATCAACCGTCTTGTTACCTTCCTTTTTGACTCAATGCCAGAGTTTAAGGGGGTTATTTCTTATTCGGATACCGTTGCAGACAAAAGAAGGGCGCTTAGAGATCTTATGAACCTCAAGAGACCTGGACCGTTGCCTGAGTCGTTCTTATCCGCCCAAGACGCCCTTCTTAAATATGAGTTATCAAAACAAAGAATATATTCTTTGAGAGACATTACATCTACAACAATTTCTAAAGTTGGACTAGTAAAAGGCGACATAACAAAAATGGCAGTGGATGCTATAGTGGACCCCGCTTCCCAAACCTTATTGGGGTGTTTTGTTCCTGGTCACTACTGTGTCGATAACGACATCCATTCTGCCGCAGGGCTTCAATTGAGAAACGAGTGTTATGAGATAATGAAAAAACAAAAAGGAGACGAGCAACCTGGCCACGCCAAAATAACCAAAGGTTATAACCTCCCTTGCAAATACGTTTTACATACCGTTGCACCGCGTTTTAAGGATAGGCCTAGCAAAAAAGAAACATCTGAACTGCTGAACTGCTATTTATCATGTCTGGAGCTCGCAATGCGTATGGGCCTTAAATCTATATGTTTTCCTGCTTTAGGCGTAGGAGAAAAGGGATTTTCAAGCAAATCGGCCGCAAAGATTGCCGTCAACGCGGTTGAAGAGTTCCTAAACGAACATGATGACGCACCGGTCGTGGTGTTTTGTATGAAATACGATTCAGATTATCAGGCCTACGAAGAACTTTTGGGATAACAGAAAACCCGCTTATAGCGGGCTTTATTTTTTTGTTTAGCTTATTTATCGAAGAAGCTCTTGATTAATGAAGCGGAAACGAGTTCGAATTCGTTTTCCTCGGCGAATAATCTTCTGAATGAAACGCCGTTTGCGAAGTCTAAGAACATGAGTGCGATCTGCTTTGCATCTCCATCTCTAACTGTTCCGTCTTCCTGACCTTGTTTAATGAGGTTTGTGATGCCGTCCAAGAAGTCATATCCAATCAATGTTGATTCTTTCGTCTTTGTTGCGAAATTTGAGATGATCTTCAATCTTGAGTAGTAGATTGCGTCTTCGTTTGCGGAATTCATCATCTCCAAGTATTCGCAAAGGATATCCAATCCCTTCTTGCCACCAGCTTTGAATGCTTCGGTTAACGGAGCGTCGTATTTGCTGTAATGCTCCTGCTTAACTTTCATCAATTCATTGTAGATATCTTCTCTTGTCCCGAAGTAGTGGTAGAAAAGACCATGGGAGCAATTTGCTGCCTCTGTAATGTCGTCAACTGTAACGTTATCAAATCCGTTTATAGCGAAAAGCTTTAAAGCTTTCTTCATGATTTTTGCTTTTCTCTTGTCTCTTATATTAGCGTTCTGTTCCGGTGTTCTTGGCATAGGGTTTTCCTCTTTAGATTGTTTAGTTATAGCGAATACCAAAATAATGTCAAAGAAAAATAGCGATTTTTACTAACTATTTTTGTAATTATATATTCTTAATGAGACTCTTTTGTTTTCTTCGTCAACAATAAACAGCCAAAGAAACCGGCCACAAGCAACACCGCGGCGATTGCGTACATCCAAGGTTTTGTGATGTCTGGAGAATAAACCCAAACCTTTGAATCGGCGATCATGCTTTGGTTAGCGAACATAGATACGACTGAGCCAGAAACAAACCCGATAACCAAATCAAAAGTAACTACTTTGTGCTTTTCGATTAGAGTTTTCATCATGGTAGAGGCTGCGACAAATCCAACGAGAATTCCCAAAGCCAACACGAACGTTAAGCCTATTACAGGGAGAATCCTATCGTGGTTGTTGAATATTGAATCAGCGCCACTCAATGAATACATATTAAGAATTGGATTATATAATCCAAGAATAAACAAAATCATTGAGCCAGAGATACCTGGGACAATGCATGCAATAGCGGTGATGAACCCTGCTACGAAAAGCAAAATATAAAGCCACCAAGGAGCCTCAATAAACACCGAATTCAAATCGAAATTCCAATAGAGCTTACTAATCGCGGACAGGATGCCAATGGAGGCCGCAACAACAAAACCCGCCACCATCAAAGCTATGCTTCTTGCGTTAAATCCGTCTTCTTTAACGTTATCGTAGAGTAGTGGGATCGAACCGATTGTGAGACCGGCGAACAACGAGATAATCAACACAGGCGCGTAATCGAACGTCTTGTGAACCAAAAACAAAACGATAAGGCTAGCTAAAACTGCGCCGATACCAATAGGTAAGAGGGTCTTTACGGATTTCCAGAAAGCTTTTCTAAGCCCAGAAATGCCACCGATTAACTTATCGTATACGTTTACGACTATACCTACTGTGCCTGCGCTTACACCTGGAACCATTCCAAGCCCTAATGCAGAACCTCTAGCTAAGTCTCCAAACCACTCTTTTGCGCTCATGTTTGTTATTTTACTAATTCCGACATCTTTTATCTATAAAAGGTGAGTGATAAACTTACTCCGTTATGAAAACTATTGTACTTTACACATCCTCAACCGGCTCCACAGAGAGATACGCAAAAGATATCGCCAATAAAATTGGCGGAGATGTCTTGCCTTTAAAGAAATTCAAATGGAAGAACGCTTCCGATTACGATTGCTTCGTTTTTGGTGGTTGGGTCCTCAACGGAAAAATTCAGGGACTCGATGACTTCCTTTGCCATTATGAAGAGTTAAATGATGCTAAAAAGCATATTTTGATCTTCTCAAGCGGATTGTCTTTCCCAAGTCCAGAAGGAAGAAAAGACCTCATCAACAGAAACATCTTGGACCTTTATCATGTCCGTTATTACCAGTTGAGAGGTAGTTTTGATATCAACAAGCTTAACTGGAGATACAAACTCGCAATGAAGCTCATGATTAAGAAAGTTACAGGCGACCCTAATTCATCACTGGATCAAGTCGCTATGTATTCCTCTTTCTTAACAACGCCAATCGATTATTTCGACTACGAAAAGGTCGAGAAGATCGTCACGGTCATCAACAAGCTTTCTTTAGAACCAATCGACGTGGAAGTGAAATAGCATGAAGTTAATAGTTGGATTAGGAAACCCAGGAAAAGAATACGAAGGCACCCGCCACAACATGGGATTCATGGCAGTGGACAGGTTCCTTGATTCTTTAGGCTACTCAATTGAAAGAGAAGGATTCAAAGGTGAATATGTAATCATCAAGAACCCTGCGTTAGGTGATAATGTAATGGTTTTAAAACCATTAACATATATGAATCTCTCAGGACAGTCATTAAGAGAGGCAATCAATTTCTACAAGATTGATATCTCTGACGTCATCGTTGTTTATGACGATATGTCCATTCCAGAAGGTTCAATCAAACTCAAAGGTGACGGCTCAAGCGGCGGCCACAACGGCATCAAGAGCATCATCGAGAATCTCGGCACCGAGAAGTTCAAACGCATAAAGGTTGGAATCGGAGAACCTCCGTTCAAGAACCCAATCGATTACGTTCTCGGCAAACCTCAAGGAGAAGGTAAGGTTAAGATAGATGCAGCGTTGGACAACGCCGCAAAAGCGCTAATCGATATCCTGAAAAGAGATTTCGCCTTCGCCCAGAACCGCTACAACAGCATGAAGTAAGGAGACAAACGAAACGGAATTATTCAATGAATTAGAAAAATTGAATCTTACCTCCCCCCTCTTGGACAAGAGAGGGTCTTTTGTCGTTAACGGAGCTACCGGTGTAGGACTTCTTTTCGCCTATATTTTCAAGAAAAAGAAGGGCAATTACGCGATTGTCTGCAATAACCAGTACAGTGCTCAGAAGACATATGAGTTCCTTTTAAACTTCCTTAAGGAAGAAGAGGTTGTTTTCTTCCCGGCGGATGAACTCTTAAGAGCGGAATCCCTCTCGACATCAAGAGAGCTTATGGCCCAAAGGCTTTATGCGATGAGCCAACTCTTAAAACCCGCACCAAAAATCTTGGTTACCCACCCATCCGCGTTGCATAGATACCTTCCTGACCCAAAGAAGTTCCAGAAGGCCGTTTTGGATATCAGGGTAGGGGGACGTTACAACTTAGACGAACTCAAAGACCAATTATCCGAAATGGGCTACAACCGCGTTAACAAGGTTGATCAATCTCTGTTATTCGCATCAAGAGGAGACATCTTGGATATCTATTCAGTCAATTATCAAAAACCGGTTCGAATTGAGTTCTTTGGCGATGAAGTAGACACGATCAGGTTCTTTGATGTAGCCACCCAATCATCTGAAGAATCTCTTAAAGAGATTGAGATACTTCCAGCAACCGATATGTATCTCACAGATGAAGAAATCAACGAGTTCGCCACAAACATCACAAATAGACTCGCTTTGGATTCCGAGGGAATGCCGGCGGGAGATAAAGACCTCTTAAACGAAAATGTATTAAGAGACTTAGAGAATATCGTAAGCAGAAACTATACGCCTGCATCTTATAAATATTATGGAATGGCAACAGAGCTACCTCATTCCATCCTTTCATACTTCTGGCCAACCTACTGCTTTATAGCGGATAGAGAAGGTTTTGCGGGAGCGATGACTATGCTAGAAGGAGAATCTTCGAAGTACTATAGAGAACTCTACGAGGCAAGAAGAATCACAACCCATCTCCAACATTATATGAAGTCGAAAGAGGCTTTAGCCCCGGCTTCAAGAATCATATACGGAACAAAGTTCCAAAAAGAGATCAACGACCCTGTATTTACCGTAAGAAGCATCGTTACAGCCGCAACGGGAATCGCAGGAATTGTCCCAACCGTTCAGGCGTATTTAGAGACAAACAAAAAGGTCGTCGTCGCTTTGGCGGATGACCATCAGATATCCACAATCAAATCATTCCTCAACAACGCCAATGTTGATTATGAGGATGTCCAAGGAACTGAATTACCTTTAGGTAAATTAGGTATCGCCAAACTACCTTTATCATCCGGTTTTGAAATTCCTGGAATATCCACAACCTACATTTCCTCAACCGAGATATTCGGAAAGAAATCCGTATCCAGCAGATTTGCCTCAAGGTTTAAATCCGCAACGATCCTTAAGAGTTTTGAAGACCTTAGACCTGGCGATTACGTTGTCCATGAATATAACGGAATTGGACAGTTTATCGAAATCAAGACAATGGAAGTGGATGGGGTTCACAGAGATTATTTAAAGATTGCCTACGCAGGCAATGAAACGCTTTATGTTCCTTTGGAACAATTTAGATTGGTACGTAAGTATTCAGGAAGAGAAGGCGCCGCTCCTAGACTCTCACATCTATCAGGTGCCGACTGGAAAAAGAAGAAAGCCAAAATCCAGGAGAAGATGGATGAGCTCGCGGACAGACTTCTCGAACTCTATGCCAACCGCGTTCAGGAAACCGGCTTTGCATTCCCTCCTGATGACGAACTTCAGAAGAGATTCGAAGACGAGTTCCCATATGAATTAACAGCTGATCAAGCCAAATCTCTTGAAGAGATAAAGATGGATATGGAGTCTGACAAAATCATGGACAGGCTCTTGTGCGGCGACGTTGGTTTCGGTAAAACCGAAGTAGCTATGCGAGCAGCTTTCAAAGCCATATCAGCAGGCAAGCAAGTGGCGATACTTTGCCCAACAACCCTTTTAGCGAGACAACATTACGAAAACGCCCTCCAGAGATTCGCCACCTTTGGTGTTCACATCGCTCAGTTTTCCCGTTTGGTTCCTGAATCAAGGCAGAAACTTGATATGGAACTCCTCATCAAAGGAAAGATAGATTTAGCAATTGGAACACACAGGCTTTTATCTAAAGACATCAAATTCCAAAACCTTGGTTTGTTGATCGTGGATGAAGAGCAGAGATTCGGTGTCGAGCAGAAAGAAAAGATTAAAGAACTCAAGAGAAGCGTTGATGTCTTAACCTTATCTGCAACACCAATTCCTAGAACGCTCCAAATGTCGTTGATCGGTATCAGACCAATGTCTGAAATCAATACGGCCCCAGCTTCAAGAATGCCTATCCAAACATATGTCACTCCTTATAAGGAGGATGTTGTCTATGAGTTAATCGGAAGAGAACTCGCTCGAAGTGGCCAGGTGTTCTATGTCCACAACATGGTATCAACCATCTATAACGTCGCATCAAAGATTGCGAACAACGTCCAAGATGCATCGGTTGGAGTGGTACATGGAAAGATGGAAAAAACAGAAGTGGAAGACGTCATGGCGAAGTTCTATGACGGAGAAATTAACGTCCTCGTCGCAACATCAATTGTTGAGAACGGAATCGACGTTCCTAACGCGAATATGATTATCGTCGAGGATTCCGACAGATTCGGATTGTCCCAGCTCTACCAAATCAAGGGTCGAGTTGGAAGAGGCGATAGAATCGCGTATGCATATTTGTTATACAAACCTCAGAAGAACATGAATGAGGACGCCCAAAAGAGACTTAAGGCCATCCAGGACTTCACAGAGCTTGGCAGCGGATTCAAAATCGCTCAAAGAGACCTTATGATCCGTGGCGCAGGAGACATCCTTGGAGCAGAACAAGCCGGATTCATCGACACAATTGGATTAGATTTATATCTAAAGATGCTCAATGAAACCATCATGGCCAAACAAACGGGCATCGTAAAAGAGCCACCTAAACCAAAGAAGGTGTTCAACATCGATGCGTATATCCCAACGGGTTTTGCCGAGAACAGCGACAAGATCGAGTTATATCAGGAACTCGAGTCCGCCGAAAAAGAAGAGCAGATAACTGCGATTGCAAAGAAGATGCGTCAGGTTTACGGAAAACTTCCAAAGGAAGCAGAGCTCTTAATCCAGAAAAAGAGAGTGGACCTCTTATCCTCAAACATCGAGTTTGCGGGAATTGAGGAAACCAAGACAACCATCGATATCACAATGGATGATTGTTTCTCTAGGATAAACGGCATCGGACAAGAGTTATTCAATGCAATGGTTCCTTATCTTAACAAGATAAGAGTCACATTCGTTGAGAAGAAACTCAAAATCAGACTCGAGAAGAAACCAACTTGGTTCAACGACCTAGAAGGAATCTTGAGACTCGTTCACACCCTATATATGTCACATAAGGCATAAAATGATAAAATCATAGTTATGAGAATCGATAAGTATTTGAAAGTATCAAGAATCATCAAACGCAGAGAGACCGCAAAAGACCTCTGCGATGACAAAGACGTGTTCATCAACGGCAAGGTTGCTAAACCAATGACCGAAGTCAATCCCGGAGATACCCTTGTGGTTCTCATCGGAAGACACAAATTAACCGTCAAAGTCCTAGAAATTCGCACATTCGCCAAGAAAGAAGACGCACAGGGAATGTACGAGATAATCAGCGATGAAACCATCGATAGAGTCGCGGTTTCTGAGTAATCTCTACTCAAAATAGAGTGACTCTACTAAGTGTTTTTATTGATAATCGCTTAAAATTTGTTAAAGTGCGTATTGCTCAAAAGCAATTAACCAATTCATAAGGAGGTACAACCATGGATGAACAACCAAAGAAGCGTAGTCCGTTATTAACCCTTATCCCATATTTGATCATAGGCGCAATCGCAATCGCCTTCATTTTCTACTTCATTTCCTCGGCGGTTACTAAATCAACAACCTGGAATGAAGGTGATTTAGACACATATTTGAGATATGAACTCAAGAAAGACGCAGACGGAAACGTCGTTAAAGAAGGTGATGTGGCGGTAATGGAAATCAACACCGACTACTCAAGCATCACAGCGGAAAATGCCAAAAAGACCTACTACGTTCAGTCTTGGTCAGAATCAAAGAGCTATCAGGCAGTAGTGGTCAAGATGACCGTCTACCAGATTGATTTGAGCGGCGCCCCTGTCAACAAGACCACAACAACCGTTTACATCTCAAACGACAGATTTGATAACGAAGAAACCATAACGGTCTATGATGGCGGAACAGCATACAAAGCTAACCACGAATCCTACGCAACAATCCTCACAAACAAGGTCAACGAGTGGAATGATAAGATTGATTCAAAATATTTTGAATCTCTTGTCTCAGCAAACGCGCTCAAGACGTTGACAAAAGGCACAATCTCAGTTGAAGACGCTTACGAAGTGTCTTGGTGGGAAACTTGGGGACCAACGATCATTGAACTCGTTCTCTTGATCGGATTCGGCGCATTCCTCTTCTCAAGACTTGCAGGTGCGGCAGGCGGCGCAAACCGTCAGGCTATGGACTTCAACAAGTCACCAGCTAGAAAAGAGACATCAAAAGTCAGATTCGACGATGTCGCAGGCTGCGATGAAGAAAAGGCTGAAATGGTCGAGATGGTCGAATATCTCAAAGAGCCAAAGAAGTACTCCGCATTCGGCGCAAGACTCCCTAAAGGCGTTCTTCTCGTCGGCTCACCTGGTACAGGTAAAACACTTTTAGCTAAAGCTACAGCTGGTGAAGCTGGAGTTCCATTCTATAGCATCTCAGGTTCTGATTTCGTCGAAATGTTCGTCGGTGTCGGTGCAGGACGTGTTAGAGATTTATTCAAAAAAGCTAAAGCAACCGCTCCATGTATCGTCTTTATCGATGAAATCGATGCTGTTGGACGTCAGAGAGGCGCAGGCCTTGGTGGCGGCAACGATGAGCGTGAGCAGACACTCAACCAGTTGTTAGTTGAGATGGATGGCTTCGCATATAATGCGGGTATCCTTGTCATGGCAGCAACAAACCGTGACGATGTTCTTGACCCAGCTCTTATGAGACCTGGAAGATTCGATAGAATCATCACAGTTAACTTACCAGACGCAAAAGGACGTGAAGCAATCTTCAAAGTCCACGCAAGAAACAAGAAGATTTCCCCAGAAGTCGACTTCTCAGTTCTCGCGAAGAGAACGGTCGGATTCTCCGGTGCTGATATCGACAACATCTTAAACGAAGCAGCAATTCTTGCTGTCAGATTCAAAAAGAATGAAGTCGGCATGGCTGAAATCGAAGAGGCTATCGATAGACGTATCGCCGGCGTTGCTAAGAACGGCAAAGGCATGAACGAAATCGAGAGAAAGCAGGTCGCTTATCATGAAGCGGGCCACGCAGTCATCGGTTTAACTCTCCCATACTCAGAGAAAGTTCAGAAGATCACAATCATTCCACGTGGTAAGACTGGCGGACACGTCCAGATGATGCCACAGGATGACAGATTCCTCTTAACAAAGAAGGAACTCCTCGCAGAAATCACCGGATTACTCGGCGGTCGCGCATCAGAAGAAGTGTTCTTCGACGACATCTCATCAGGTGCATCAAACGATATCGAGAAGGCTACAAGAATCGCTCGTATGATGGTCACCGAATGGGGTATGTCAGACCTTGGACCAATCCAGTATGAGCACGATACAGGATCGGTCTTCCTTGGAAGAGACTACGCTAACACCCAGAAGAACTTCTCTGCAGCAGTTGCGGATGAAATCGACAAGGCCGTTAGAGAAATCATCGAGAAAGCCCACAAAGAAGCGCTCGACATCATCTCATCCCACAAGGAACAGGTCACCCTTATCGCAGAGACTCTCTTAGCTCAGGAAACAATCACATCCGAAGAGATCGAATCTCTCGTTAAGACCGGAAAACTTCCAGAAAAGGAAGAGGCTCAGACAAAGAAAACTGACGATGAGCCACAACCAATTGTGGAAGAAACTCCAGTAAACGAATAATATTTAGAGGCCATTAATTTGGCCTCTTTATTTTGAGTATATGAAAATCGGCGACATTGAAATAAACGGACACGTCATCCTCGGCCCAATGGCAGGGGTGACCACACTAGCTTATAGAGATTTCTGTAAGCTTTTTGGCGTTGCCCTTTCCTATAGTGAAATGATTTCTGACTGTGGACTTGCATATGGCAACGAGAAGACGATGAGATACTTCGCCACAAGCGACATCGATAGACCGGTCGGATTACAGCTTTTCGGCTCCAAAATCGAAATGACCCTAAAAGCTATCGATATAATCGAGAAAGAGGCTCAGTACGACATTTTGGACATAAATTTGGGCTGTCCAGTACATAAGGTCGTCCAAACCGGAGCAGGATCTGCCTGGCTCAAGGACCCAAAGGGTCTTTATGAGTACATGAAGGCCATCTGCGAGCGTTCTACAAAACCCGTAACCGCAAAGATTAGACTCGGCTGGGATGAGAACTCAATCAACTATGAGGAAATCTGCGATGTCCTTGTCAAAGCGGGCGTAAAACTCATCACAATCCATGCTAGAACATCTAGACAGCTCTATATGGGCACCGCCGATTACGAAAAGATCAGAGGTCTTGGAGAAAGGCTGCCAGTTCCTCTTTGCATCAGCGGAGATATCTTCACCGTAGAAGATGCGATGAAAGCGTTAGAAATAACCAAAGCCCAATTTGTCATGGTCGCAAGAGGCGGCCTTGGCAATCCAAGACTCATAACCAACATCGAAAGAGCGATGAATGGCGAGGAGTTGTTACCAGAACCAACCCTCGAAGATCAAGTGGAGTGGGCGGAGACATTCTCGAATATGCTCATAGAGCAACTTGGCGAGCATGATGCTGTCATGCAGTTAAGAGGTCTCACACCCCATTTCTTTAAAGGCTTCCCCGGCTATAAGAAAATCAGAGCGGCAATATCGATGAACACCAAGTCCACAGATGACTTGAAAAAGATATTCAACGGCATAAAAAACCGCTCTCATTTGTAGAAATTTAAAATAGTTCTTACACAAATTTTTTAATGCTACTAAAGTATTAGCGCATTAGGAGGTGTTTATTATGTTAAAAACAATCAATGAACTAAATAAACAGCTCGGCAAATACAAGAAGGACATTCTTTTGACATGGTTCTTCTGCGTTATCGAAACAATGTGTGAAATCGCCGTCCCAACCTTAACCGGATGGCTTGTTAACCTCATCAAAGGAGAAGCGGTGTGCTTCTTCAGCGAAAGCATAGTCATATGGGGTCCATCAACAGAAATCAATCTCAGCCGGGTATTCATTCTAGGCGGAATAATGATTCTAACCGCCGTTCTCGCGATCATCACAGGCATTCTCGCTGGATGGTTTGCCGCAAATGCAGCATGCGGCATCGGACACAATATCAGAAAGTCCATGTACGAGAAGATCCAGAAATACTCATTCAACAACGTTGATAAGTTCTCTACATCATCAATCGTCACCAGAATGACAACCGACATTACAAACGTCCAGTTCGCATATCAGATGACAATCAGAGCCTCATTAAGAGCGCCTTTGCTCTTGGTTTTCGCCATGACAATCGCATTCATCAAGTCTTGGCAGCTCGCTCTCGTGTTCCTCTGCTTAACTCCGGTAGTTGGATTCTTCCTTTTATTCATCGCGAATAGAGTTCACCCAACATTCGTTCAGATCTTCAACACTTACGATCACTTGAATCAGGAGATTCAGGAAGATGTCGCTGGCATCAGAGTCGTCAAGGCGTTTGATAGACAGAAAGAACAGAACGAAAAATTCAGCAAAGTCTCACTCTTTATTTATAAAAAATTCGTTAAAGCCGAAGCGATGATCGCATTTAACAGCCCATTGCTCCAACTTCTTTCCTACACCTCATCAATCCTCATCTGTTTCTTAGGAGCAACACTCATCAAGAAATATGGTGACTCATTCTTAACAACAGGCGACTTAACTTCACTCCTTACATACGTATTCCAGATCATGTTCGCATTGATGCTTTTATCAATGGTCTATGTTCAGGTCATTATCGCTAGAAACTCAGCAGAACGTATTGTTGCCGTCCTAAAAGAAGAACCAGACATCGTATCTCCTGAGAACGCAATAACAGAGATTCCAAATGGAGAGGTTATCTTTGATAATGTCAACTTCCATTACTTCTCAAACCCAGACCACAATGTCCTTAAGAACATAAACGTCACAATCCCTACAGGATCAACAGTCGGAATCGTTGGTTCAACAGGTTCATCAAAGACATCGCTCCTCAACTTAATCGCTAGACTTTATGACGCTTCAGAAGGCGAGGTTAAGGTCGGCGGCCATAACGTCAAAGAGTATGACCTAACAGCCTTAAGAGACTCGGTAGCGGTGGTCCTCCAGAAGAACGTCTTGTTCACAGGAACCATCAAAGAAAACCTCTTATGGGGCAACAAAGACGCAACGGACGAAGAGATTGCAAAAGCCTGCGATATGGCTTGCGCATCCGAGTTCATCAACAGATTCCCTGACAAATACGACACAATGCTCGACGAAGGAGGCACAAACGTCTCCGGCGGTCAAAGACAGAGACTCTGCATCGCTAGAGCGTTGCTCAAGAATCCAAAGATCCTCATCTTGGATGACTCAACTAGCGCAGTTGACACCCACACAGACGCAACAATTCGCGGTTATCTCAAAAACGAAAAACCAGAAGTTACCAAATTCATAGTCGCAGAACGCGTTTTGTCCGTTAAAGACTGTGACATCATCCTTGTTATGGATGAAGGCGAAATAGTCGCAAAAGGCACAAGCGAAGAATTATATTCTTCCTGCCAAATCTACAAAGAGTTAGTGGATACTCAATTGGGAGGAGGTGATTTCGATGTCGCAAACTAAACGCCCAATCATGGCTGACAAAGGACAGATGAAATCAGCCATAAAGAGAATCCTCGGTTACGAAGTCAAATACTTCCCTGTCCCATTCTTCCTCTCCCTTTTCTGCGTCATAGTTTCCTGTATTTCAAATGCAGCGAACAGCATGTTCATCGGAACGATATTCGTCGATGACATCCTCGCAAACATCTCAGATCCAGACATATTGTCTAGACTTGCTATGTATCTCGGAATCATGGCGGGAATATATCTCTGCGGTATCGTATCGATCTACTTTTATAACTTCCTCATGTCCAAAGTTGCACAGGGAACACAAAAGAAGATCAGGGATGAGCTTTTTGAGCACATGCAGACCTTACCTCTATCTTATTTCGACACAAGAACACGTGGAGATATCATGTCTGTCTACACAAACGACGTCGATACACTTCGCGAGGCTATGTCTAGAGCTTGGCCAATGCTCGTCAGCGCCACCTTCAGCATCATCGTTGTTGGCGTCATGATGTTCATCACCAACTGGATGCTCGCAATAATTGTTATTTTGTTAACAATCCCAATGTTCTTCTTCACTAAAGCAGTCACAAAGAGCTCTGGTAAATACTTCGTCAAACAGCAGATTTCCTTAGGAAAGACCAACGGTTATGTCGAAGAGATGATCAATGGCCAAAAGGTCGTCAAAGTCTTCAACCACGAAGAAGAGGCTATCGCAGGATTCAACGTCTTGAATGACAAACTCTGCGAAGAGTCTACAAAAGCAAACAGATACTCAAATGTCTTGATGCCAGTCATCAACCAGGCAGGAACCCTCCAATACATCATCCTCGGCATCATCGCATCAGTCCTTCTTGTCTATAAAGACAATTTGGGCTCATTTGAGGCGATGTTCTCTGTCGGTACCGTAGTTTCCTTCTTGATGTACTCAAAGTCCTTCACGCAGCCAATTGGAGTGCTTTCTCAGCAGATTAACCTCATTGTCATGGCTGTAGCAGGAGCTACACGTATATTTGAGATGATCGATACCCCATCTGAAGTGGATGATGGATACGTAACTTTAGTTAACGCTAAAGAAGATGAGAACGGCAACCCAGTCGAAGTCAGTGAGAGAACCGGCAAATGGGCTTGGAAACATCCTCATGAAACCGGAGAAGTCACATACACTTGGTTAAGAGGTCGCGTCACATTCGATGATGTTGACTTCGGATATGTCCCAGAGAAGATTGTTCTCCACAACGTCACCCTCTACGCAGAACCTGGCCAGAAAGTCGCGTTCGTCGGACCTACAGGCGCAGGTAAAACAACCATCACAAACCTCATCAACCGTTTCTATGACATCGCGGATGGAAAGGTCAGATATGATGAAATCAACATCAACAAGATTAAGAAAGCTGACCTCAGAAGATCACTTGGCATGGTTCTCCAGGATACCGAATTATTTACTGGAACAGTAAAAGATAACATCAAATTCGGTAAACTAGACGCAACAGACGAAGAGGTGATTGAGGCTGCAAAACTTGCAAACGCCCACACATTCATCTCAAATCTTCCAAATGGATATGACACGATGCTTGAGAAAGCTGGTGGCAACTTATCACAAGGACAGAGACAGTTAATCGCTATCGCTAGAGCGGCAATCTCAAATCCTCCTGCGATGATTCTTGATGAAGCAACCTCATCAATCGACTCCCGTACGGAAGAGATGGTGCAGAAGGGCATGGACGCGATCATGAAAGGCAGAACCGTCTTCGTTATAGCTCATAGACTATCAACGGTCAAGAACTCAGATGTCATCATGGTCTTAGACCAAGGATCAATTATCGAAAGAGGCTCTCACGACCAATTAATCGCAATGGGTGGAAAGTATTATCAGCTCTACACCGGCAACGCGATGAAGAAATAAGCACATCAAACCAGCAGTGTTCAATTGCTGGTTTTTGTTTCGAAAAAGAGAACCGCTTTATTTTTGCGGTGCTATACTTATCGGACCTCAAGGAGGCTTGATTATGATTATTACATTTATATGCGATGTCCTTGGCAAGGAAAACAACGGCACCACAATTGCCACCATGAACGTAATTCGAGCGATGGAGGCAAAAGGACACACGGCGAGAATTGTCTGCCCAGACGAAGATAAAGAAGGCCAACCAGGCTATTACATACTCCCAAGAATACATTTCGGACCATTCGAAAGTTATGTAACCAATAACGGAGTCATCTTGGCTAAAAAAGATGAAGACATCCTGAGAAACGCCATACAGGGAGCGGATGTTGTGCATTGCAACTTCTGCGGCTCTGCATCTGCAGCAGCGGTTAAGATGGCCCATGAAATGGGAATACCAGTCACCGCATCGTTGCATAGCCAAGCAGAAAACTTCACATCCCACGTTAAACTCCAAAATGTTGAATTGGCTAATAAAGCGATTTATAAAGCAATCTATTTGAGATTATTCTCAAAAGTGGACGCAATTCACTACCCAACCCAATTCGTCCGCGATGATTTCGAAGGTAGAGTTGGGGTTAGAACAAACGGCTATGTTATATCAAATGGAGTCCGTTCAGACTTCCATAAACAGAAGGCGAATAGACCAGAAGAATACAAAGAAAAAATCGTTATCCTCTACAGCGCGAGACTCGGACCGGAAAAAGACCACAAAACCCTCATAAAAGGCATCAAGAGGTCAAAATACGCCGACAAGATTCAACTAATCCTATGTGGAACCGGCCCACTTGAAAAACAAGTTAGAGAGATGTGCAAAGGTTTAGCAAATCCTGTTAATATCGGATTCCATACACATGAGGAAATGATAAATATCATTAACTACAGTGATTTGTATGTTCATAGCTCGGTCATCGATCTTGAAGCGATATCCGCTTTAGAGGCCATTGCCTGTGGATTAACTCCGGTTCTCAGCGACTCAAAACAAGCCGCCATCAGATACTTTGCTCTTGAACCAAACAACCTTTTCAAATGTAAGAATCCAAGAGATCTCGCCAAGAAGATCGATTACTGGATTGAGCATCCAAAAGAGAAGGCCGAGAACTCAAAGAAATATTTGGGATTCTCTAAGAGATTCGATTTTGATTTGGCGATGGACGCTATGGAAAAGATGTTCAAAGAAACTGCCTCTTATTTCCATTACGACAACAACGAAAACTTCATGAACACAGTTCTAGAAGAGGAATCTAAACAGTAGGTCAAAAGGCCTACTTTTTCTTTAGATTTCATCGATATTTTTTACCGTTCAACAATGTTTGTTTGTGCTTAATACACTTTTGTATTAATATATCCACGCGACTCGAGGTAATTACTATGGAAGAAGTCAGATTAAACGATCAAGAGCAGGCTAGAAGAGATAAGCTTGCCAAATATGCAGAATTAGGTGTCGACCCATTCGGCAGCCGCTATGAATGGAAAGACCAAATCAGAGATTTACGCGCTAAATACGGCGAAAAGACAGAAGAAGAGTTAGCAGCAGAGCCAATTGCATGCAACATCGCTGGCCGTATCATGATCATCAGAAGCATGGGTAAAGCCGCATTCTTCACAGTCAAAGACGAATACGGAACAATCCAGATTTGGATCGGCAAGAACGTTGTTGGAGACGACAACTATGCCATCTTTAAGCTCGCAGATACAGGCGATATCGTCGGTATCGAAGGCACAATGATGAAATCAAGAACAGGCGAATTAACAATCAAATGCGCTAAGTTCACACACATCACAAAATGCTTAAAGCCATTACCAGAAAAATTCCACGGATTCACAGATTTAGAGGACAGATCAAGAAAGAGATATCTCGACCTCATGGTCAACGATGAATCAAGAAGAATTGCTTTAGCAAGACCAGCAATCATCAGAGCTATCCAGAAGTACTGCGATGACCTTGGATTCGTTGAGGTTGAGACATCAATCCTCTCACCAATCTTAGGCGGTGCAGCAGCTCGTCCATTCATCACTCACCACAACGCACTCGATAAGGATTTCTACCTCCGTATCGCAACAGAGTTGAACCTCAAGAAGTGCATGGTTGGCGGTATCGATAGAGTTTATGAAATCGGCCGTATCTTCAGAAATGAAGGCATGGACAACAGACACAACCCAGAGTTCACAACAATCGAGCTTTACCAGGCATACGGCGACTTAAGAAGCATGATGGAGTGGGTCGAAGGCTTATTCCACACAGTCGCAAAGAACGTCATGGGCAAAGAAGTGTTCCATTGGCATGGCCAGGACATCGATGTCTCCAAGCCATTCGCATCAATCTCAATGGCAGAGGCAGTCAAGAACGCTTGCGGTGTCGACTTCACTCAGGAAATCCCATTCGAAGAGGCTGTTAAGCTTGCAAAAGAGCACAATGTTCCTCTCCAGAAGTCATGGAACTCAACAGGCTACATCATGCAGGCATTCTTCGATGAGTTCGTAGAACCAACTCTCGTTCAGCCTACATTCATCCACACATACCCAATCGAAGTCTCCCCATTAACAAAGAAGACCGAAGATCCAAGATTCGTCGACAGATTCGAGTTATTCATCGCGGGATGCGAATTCGGAAACGCTTATAGCGAACTCAACAACCCATTCGATCAGTTAGAGAGATTCGAGGCTCAGCTTGCCGCTCGTGAAAGAGGCGATGACGAGGCCAATGATATGGATATGACATTCTTGGACGCTCTCCTCTACGGAATGCCTCCAGCAGGCGGTATCGGCGTCGGAATCGACAGATTCGTTATGTTGATGACAGAGCAGGACACAATCAGAGAAGTTCTCCTCTTCCCAACACTTAAAGACGATAAATAAACAAAAATGAAAATAAGGTGCTGTTACGGCACCTTATTTCTTTTGTTAACACTAAAAAATAGTGAAAAAATAGTGAAAACTTAATGAAATTTTGACAACCATAAACTATAATATTGCGTATAGGAAACACAGTTTATGATCAAGATTGTTTTAACTAATACCATACTGAATTACATCACTCAAATTGAGTGTAATAGATTTGTTGTTTCTCAATTCCCTTTACCAAGAACAATACAGAGCAAATTAAGAAAGAACTCAAAGAAAAAGAGCTCATTTTCCTCCAATAAAATTGAAGGAAACCCTTTAAGTGAAAAACAGGCATATGATGTAATCGATGGAGAATCCAATAGACATCTTCTTAAGCCTGAACAAGAGATAAGAAATTATTACCTAGCCCTCTCATTTTTAGAGAAGAAACTAGGTGAAAAAACACCATTTTCCTTATCATTGATTCTCGACACTCAAAAGCTTGTTGTAAAAGGCGCATCAAAAGAGAAAATAGGTCTCAGAGGACCAATGCCGCCCGGTGTTCTGTTTGCGGTTTATGACAACGAAACGGGGAACCCGGATTATATACCCCCTGAACACAGCGATGTTCTTCCCCTTTTAAATGAACTCGTAGAATATGTAAACACAACGGACGACCATCCTTTAATTGTATCCGCTATCGTGCATTATCAGTTGGTTACTATCCACCCTTTTGAGGACGGAAACGGCAGGACAGCAAGATTATTGTCTGGCTACATATTGGATTTGTTCGGGTATGGGTTTAACGGCATTGGTTCGCTTGAGGAATATTTCGCATATGATATAGATGATTATTACAACTCGATTCAAATGGGGTTGCCGGCTCTCTACTACTCCGGAAGAGATAATCCTCCTCATTCCGAAATCTGGATTAATTACTTTCTAAGAATGGTGTTACTTTACTCAACAAAGGTTTCAGAACTCCAGAAATCAACTAAGTTGGACAGTGTTCATAACGGCTTATCTCATCTCAATCAAAAGGAAAAAGCGTTACTCATCCGTCTCATAAAAGGACACAAAAATACATTCACCCCAATCGAGGTAAGCAAAGCGTTAAAGGTAACGAACAGAACCGTGATCAACAGGCTTTCGAATTTGGTAAAAAACGGATTTGTTATGCCGGAATTGGTGAACGAAAGAATCAGATCTTATTACTTGAGCGACTTCACAAAGGATAATGAGGCAGAGATTCTTAAACTCTTGAAATAACAAAAAACGAAATTAAACCGACTTTTCTTTATCTTTAGATAAAAAGAATGTTTGCTTAAAGTTTTTGGGAAAAAATCCCACTTTTCGCTCTATATATTAGTGAAGGCCATAACTTCACAAAAACAAATAAGTCTATTTGAGACTCAGGAATCCAACTCTAAAATCCTTGTACTGGAGAAAATCCCATAATATAATTATGCGCACTCTATCGAAGGAAATAGAGTCAAAACACACTCTTATGGTTGTCCCTAGAGACAGCCCTGAGACCAAATTAGGAGGTGCTATTCAAATGAAGAAGTATGAGATCATGTACATCCTCACAGCTACATTAGATGATGCTGCTCGTGAGGCTGAGATCGCCAAACTCCACGGAATCCTTGAGTCCAATGGTGCCAAGGTTACCAACGTGAATCAGTGGGGCGTCAAAGACTTCGCTTACGAGATGAAGAAGCAGAAGAAAGGTTTCTATGTTGTTATCAAAGTTACAGCAGAGAAGGCTTGCTTAGATGAGTTCACTCGTTTAGCTAAGTTAGATAACTCAGTTATCCGTTTCCTTATCACAGTTGACCAGGACTAATTAGACGACACTATTAAGGAGGATCACCAATGCTTAATAAAGTAATCATGCAAGGCCGCCTTTGTGCAGACCCAGAAATTAGAAGAACCGCTAGCGGACAGGCAGTCGCTTCCTTCAGAATTGCTTGCAACGACTCCCGCAAGGGACCTAACGGTGAAGAAGTAACACTCTTCATGAACTGCTCCATGTGGGGAGTTCGCGCAGAGAACTTCGCTAAGTTCACAAGAAAAGGATCATTAGTCCTTATCGAAGGTCGCTTAACACAGAGAACCTATGTTAACAAAGCAGGTGTGAACGTCACTGCAACAGAAATCACAGCCGACAACTTCGAGCTCCTTGACCCAAAAGGCGCTAACGGTGCAACAGCTTCAGGATATACTCCAGACGCTCCAACATCACGCGTTCCAGCAAGTCAGGTTCAGCCAAGCTCAGGCAATCTCGATTCAATCGACGTAGTTGACGACGATCTTCCATTCTAAAAACAGAAAGGATTTAAAGTTATGGCTTTTAAGAAAATGAGACAGCGCAAGAAAGTCTGCTACTTCACAAAGAACAAAGTTAAGTACATCGACTACAAGGACGTCGAACTCTTACAGAGATTCATCAATCCAGACGGAAAGATCAGCCCACGTAGCGCAACAGGTACTTCAGCTAAGTATCAGAGAGAATTAGCTAAGGCTATCAAGAACGCTCGCATCATGGGATTACTCCCAGAATCAGGACAGAGATAAACTCTTGTGTAGCGGGACGATCGCGATTTCCCCCAAAAGGACAATTCGCTCTTCTCTCACAGATGCAAAAAACATGAACTAGGCCATCGCAGAAGCGGTGGTCTTTTTCTTGCCTAACCACGCTTGTTATGAGTCATGGCGATATGGGTTTATTATCAATATCTTTTAACTCAACAACACGTTTATTGAACGTACGTATTCAATTCCTACAGACTCGT
>DCHU01000045.1 GCA_002314915.1 Caryophanales bacterium UBA1744 | reverse complement strand
TTTCTGATAACTACAAGGTTAAGAGCGTCATCCTCTTCACCAAACACAGAAACATGGTTATTCCAAAAGATGGGCTTGCGCTTTGGGTTAGATTCTTCTACCCGATATATATGGGCTTCCAGGGTTCTTATAAAGAAATCATTACGGTTAACGATACAGCCTACAGAGAAGAACTTGAAAAGGGAGAAGTTGAGAAGGCGATGATCTTCTTTGGTGCAACGCCATTAGCTTCCAATAAGGCAAAAGTGGCCAACAAAGAATTAAGAGAAAAGTTTGGAGACCAAGCAGAATTCTCATGGACAACGCAATGCATTGAAGTCACTCCTACCGGCTGCTCTAAGAGCAACGGAATTCGTTTCTATCTTGATTACAATCACATAAACTCGGATAATGTGTTAGTCGTTGGCGATTCTGGAAATGATATTTCCATGTTTGAGGCGTTCAAAGAAGAGAGTTATTGTATGGCCCACGCTCACGACTCCGTAAAGAAACACGCAACCCATATCATCAAACGTTTCTACAGTCTTGCAGACTATGTTTACCCATCGGAGGAGACAGTCAAGACTCCGGATATCAAAGATTCAAAGGAAGGAAAATAACATGAATCAAAATTGTTTAGTACTCGCAACTCTTGTTCGCTACCAGTCAATGGTCAGAGACACATTAGAGTACACACTTGAAAGAGAGACATACGACGTTAATGTCTACAACACAAAGAAAGCAGCTATCATTGCTGAAGTTTCTAACAACACTCCATTAAAGAGCTTTATCGAGCAGAACGGCGAAAAGGGCGAAGCATTCGAAAAGTCCATCCGTGATATGCACGAGACAATCTATGGCGACAGCTCAACAATCCTCAAAGTCGCAAACGACGGATTAAGAGTTGACCACGCACAGCACCTCGCAATCTTCAAGGCAATCATCCCAACCCACGAAACAGTTGGCGCTTTAATCAATGGTTATGTCGCAGATGCAAAATCAAAGAACATCGATGTTGCAGAAGCAGAGCCTTCAATCGTCGCAGAAGAAAGATTCTACCGTGGCGTTTGCTTCTTAACACTCGCTAACAACTTAATCAAACTCTTCAATGACTACAACGCAGCTAGAAGAGAAGGCAACGGCGCAGAAACAGCTTCTTCAAGATTCATCGGAAACGATATCTCAGAAGTCATCGGTCTCATCAGAACAGTCATCGACTCATCACGTATGACAGACGAGAGATTCTGGGGCACAGCAGACAAACTCAGCACACTCATCCACTACATGACAGGCAGACGTGCACTTCCAATGGGCAAGAGCATGGGCGAAGCTATCCGCGAAGTCCAGGATTCAATCCAGGGCTATCTCCGCGAAGCTGAGACAGACTTCCACGCAGTCGTCGATCCATTCATGCAGCAGTTCGTCGATGACGTCAGAGCTCAGCAGGAAGCAGCAAACGCAGCTCCTGAGGCAGCTAACTAATTATTAAAGGAAAATTACTATGGCAAAGTCGACTACAAGCAAAATAAGCGGTTGGGAAAGATTCTGGATTGTTTTAGCCAGCCTCTTTATCGTGGCCGGCTTATTCTTCATCGTCCTCGGTATCGTTGGATCATATCTCCCAGTCGAATATAGCGACAACTGGATTTTAAGCAGCCAGGCCGCATTCGCTGCAAAAATGCATCTTTCGTATCGTTGGTTCGGAGTAATCCTTCTCCTCGTCGGCACAGTTGTTGGAACAATCTCTCTTAACTTATTCGAGAGAAAGTCCGATGCTGATGCAGAAAGAGCAGAAAGACGTGCTCAGAGATTAAAGATTATCTCAGACTCCAAGGAAGAACCAAAACCAGTCGAAAATTCAACTGAAGGCGCAACAGAGGTTGAATCTAAACCGGTTGAAGAAAAGCAGCCAGAAGAAGCTCCAGCTGAACCAGCAGCAGAAGAACCAAAGGCTGAATAATCGCATCACACTAAACAATTTAGCGGCCTCCAAAACAGGCCGCTTTTTTGTTTGATTGTTAAGGGGTTTTGGTTGTTTGTACCGAAAAAATTCCTATTTTTAGATTTGAAATTGAACAGATTTCTTGCAACTGTCAAATGAAACGGATGTACTTTATATTTTAATATTATTTGCAAATTCTTTTTCACTCGCACATAATAGGCGTACGAAAAAGGCAAACTTGGAGTAATTCAAGGACGCAAAACTAGAGGACCCTGCAAAGGGCAGCCAGCTACCGTAGAGCGTTTTATGAGCATCGCAAACGGTAATCGAAAATTTAATCTTTTAATAACCTCGCTTTCTTGCGTTTCTTTTTTGTCTGTTTGCGCTGTAGGTTATTCTGTATGGTCATTCTCTGGTGGTAGCACGCAGGTAAATGTTCCGGTTGTCGTTGCAACGAACTCTTCATTCTCATATGGAAAAACTGCCTATTATATTAATGGTTCTGAGAGTGGTTTTGATTATTACATTTTTGATGGTCAATACTATTTTACGAAGACTTCATATTCTCTTAAGTTTAAGGTCAGCCCCGTTCTTTTGCTTTCATCATTTCAAAATAGTGGAGAGGTTTTGTTGAACTTCTCCTTATCCTACGAATCCGACTCATTTGATATGTTTTCTGCTGGCAATACAAATGCTGATGCCCCATCGTTTGCTAGATACTACCTTGATACACAAAAATCTAATCAAATGACCTCCATGTCTGTCGAAGTGAAGACGGAAGGTTCGTTGCATACCATTTCAAGTTCGATTTATTTATATAGTGATACGATGCCATCACTTTATTCAATGACCAAAGATTATTCCGCTTCTTCAACGACATATGTCTATCTTTGGGCTTCTTTCGATTTTGATATTAAAGACACCTTTTCCGCTTCAGCGTATGAGTCTATTGCTATGAGGATGTCTACTTCCGTTAATGGAGCGGCTAGTTAGTTATGTTGAAGTGGAATTTTAGAAAAACATTGATTGCGGCTGTTTGTTTATTCGCCTCATTCGCTTCCGCTGTTTCAGCCTGGTCTTTTATGACATATTCCAACTTGAATACAGGAATATCATTGACGGCTTCAAATGACAATAGATCGACCGTGACCATCAACGTCAGAAAACAGTCTGCGACCATGATTACAACAACAAAGTATTATACGCCGACCATGAGCGCTACCGATAGCGCCTCGTACTCTGCAAATATTACTGGATGGTCTGAAGCGACCGGGTCAGATAAATGGGCGGCCGTCTACAAAGATACTACCCAAAATACATCGGATTCAGGAAACTCCGCTACTCATGGTCAAAAACATTCTGTTGGTCAAATCGTCGAAGAGCCGTCTGTTGTGTCCGAGACGACAACAACTTCTGATACTGGTGCGGTTATTACAGAGACAACTTATAAAAGAAAAACCGTTTATCAGATAGGAGAGACGTATTTGTACACCAAGTATGCCGTTATTAAATATTATACATGGTGGTATCTCGTCCAAACTGAATTGAGAAAAGAAATAAAGACGGTTGAGAGAGAAGCTCCTTCCGATATAGCCAATTTTGCAACCATTTCAGTCAAGACCGGCGGAACAATTAGGGAGCCCGATTTGTCATCCAACAGTTCGTTGGCGGGATATAAGAATTACGGATTCTATGCAGACGAGAATTATACGCAACCATTTGATTTCACGAAGCCGATTACTCAAGATTGCGATTTGTATGCCAGATTCATTGAAACTGATACGGACATCTCAAACACCATTTCGAATTTAAATACGACAGAATACAAGTTACACGATACATTCAGAGGTGGCAGTGGTTCCGGATATGATGTTTCAAAAGATCCTGCTTATGACGAAAAAACTAAGACGATTTTTATAGACTCGTGCACACTTAAGTCAGGTTCTACTTTGGATTTGACTTACGGGGCTGAACAGCTCTACGTTTCCCCGATTACCACTGGATCCGTTAGTGGTTCAGAACACGTTACTACTGTAGACACAGCAATTGCCCCAGATTATTACGGCTCAACATATGAACCTGATTCTTATTGTTCCTTGAATGTTAAGCTAATTGGCGACATGACAGTTAAAGGCACTTTGAATGTTGGAGCTAAAGTAGGTGGATATAATGCAAGTAGCTATTATAGCTATATTATCGGATATTACGCACAAATTGATTTAAATGGCCATGATTTGATTATTGATGGTGGAAAGCTTTTTTCACTGGGAATGATTAAAGATTCAGTAGGTACCGGTAGAGTCATTGTTAAAAATTCCGGAAAAATAACGGCAACCTTATCGATTTCTGACGGAAGAGGGCGTGATCAAATCGCCATGGGTTATTCTAAAAGGCAGAGCCCTTTTGTAGAGTATCGACTGCCGTATATTCAATCCGATGTTGTTTTCTACAACGGAACAACGTTAGAAGCTTACTGCAAATTGTATTTGAATGAATTGGGGACTAATAATGTCTACTTCAATGTGATTGGAACAACTTCAAATACCTCTCTGTTTAAGTGGAATTCTTCCAACGCTGAAGGAACGATTTTCTATCACCCGTATCAGGTGGATGCCTTATCTTCGCCTGCGAATTCTACTATCTACAAGAATATGTATAACTGGAGAACACAGTTTGTGATGAAAGACAACATTATAGTAAATGGTTCGTTAGAATTGCCCGTTACTTTAACTGTAAGCACTCAGAGCGTCTCTGGAACGTTTGACCTCGCAAGAGTTGATACACCAATACCTCCTTTTTGGGATATTGTCATTGAATCTGGTTTTAATCTTGATGTTTATACAAAAATGACTTTTTATCCAGGCTCAAGCTTCATCGCAAAACAAGGATCAAACGTTAACTTCAAACCACTTGGAAGCAAGACCTATTCTGATATTAGTAAATCCGTTTTGACGGTTTCATTGACGATTAAGGGCGAGACAAGATATATCTGTGGAGGAATGATGGCTTATTCAAATAGAATCAGCGATTTTGCCGCAAATTCTTCTACAAAATTCACTTTGGGCGTTTTTGGACAGAGCACGTACTGGAATTATGTTAAGCCATCAAATATCAGAATTGAGGGTAGTGTTAGTTTCGATTCCTCTATTAATACCAGTATCTCCACAAACGATGGTTACTACCTATTATCCGGACCGATAAACGTGTCAAGCAACGCACTTGCGAGCATAAAGAACAACGCGTCACTTCTAAAAACTTATGACGCTAAATCGGAGTTAAGTGGCGGTTTTTTATATAACGCAGATTATCATGATTTAACCACCCAGTACGAGAAAGCCACATCATACAATGTCAACCCGTTAATATCCGGATCAAAGGCCTTTATTATTGATAGTAATCGTTGTTTGACCGGAACATACAGTACAACGACCGGTGTGTTTACATCAGATTCAGATTTATTTAAATATCATCTTTGGATGGATAACGATATGTATGAAGAAGGATCTTCATCTAACAATCAAGGGTCCAAGATTGACAGGAACATTACTATCAAGAGGGTCAATGAAGAACTATCGAACAAAATCATCCGTTCAGAAGATGGTAATACATACTTGTATTACTGCGGATTGTTCGTTCCAGTCTTAGATACAGTGACTGATGGAACGACCTACACGACATTGAGAATCAACGGAAGGAAATTTATGTCGAACAATAGCTCATCGGTGTATGACACAAACGCTTCGAAATATGACGACATTACAGCCGTATTCTCAAACAATGTTTGGAGATATTCCAAATTTACAAACGCCTAAACAGGCAACAAAAAATGATATTTGTATCTTTAATAGATATTTATATAGAAAGAGGTAAAACTTATGAAAAAAGAACTCAGATCCAAAAGCAAAAGAAAATGGATCGTTGGGGGAGCAGCATTCTTCGGTGCAGCAGCTCTTCTAACAACAGGTTTCGCAACCTGGATTGTAGGTGTTTCTAACACAGAAGTAGACGGGACTATTTCTGTTGCAGTCGACACCGCAACAAACAAATCGGTTAACCTTGCGGTCACATTGACAGACTCGGCAATAAAGTTAGCTGAAACAGAAGCTCATACAGCTTCGGCCGGAGAAATCATTTCTACATCAGCAGATGTTGATGGTGATCTAGAAATCTCAGGCACAATCACTCTCTCATATGGAAAGGATTTCGAGATTTCAAGTTATTCAAAACTTGCTCTCTCATTCCCAACAGATGCAGGGGTGGAATATATAAACGGAGCTGTTGCAGCAACGGCAGAAAACACATTCTACGATGCAGAGACCAGAACCGGTAAGGCGTATATTTCATTACCAACAGAGATTGATTTAACAGCCGAGATTGAAGCGGCTACAGAATTAAACGGCACAAAAACAGCCACAAAAGACTTCACTTTAACTATTTCCTGGGGAGAATTCTTTGGCGGCGCATCACCTTTGTCTTATTACAACGGCTTGGCATCAACTATGACAACTCAAGAAAAGACGGTTCTTGCAGGTCAGGCAGAGAAAGAGCTCAATGCAATGAAGAATGTCATGACAGGGAACCTTTTACTTAAGGCAACACTTGCCTAAGGAGTACTTATGAACAAGAAAACAAAAATCTTAACATTTGGACTCTCTGCATTAGCGTTGGTTTCCGTTGCTACAGTCGGCTTCTCATCTTGGTTAATTTACAGTGGAGATGCTACTGGCACAGAAAACATCAGCGTTGTTGTTGCAGACAATAATGCAAAAGGCGTCGAAATGACTGTCGGAGCGGTTACGCCTGCTACAGGTTTCAGACTTGATGCAGACCCAACAGATAACGAAGGGGCAATCAGGTTCTCCAACGCAGGTGGAGACACCGGCGAACTATTAACTGTAAAATTCCAGTACACAGTTGCTTTGACTTCCGCAGAACTCTCTTCCTTAAACATCACCGGAAAATATGAGTGGGGATCAGGAATGCAAACACTTGCCAGCAAGAACTACATTGTTCTTCCAGTTGCAAATAATGCATCTACCACAATGGTTTCGTCTGGTGCAGTTCAGACCGGTACAACATTGGTTGCCAGCACAACATACACATATGAAACATCGGTAACCCTCGCCTGGGGCTCCGCATTCGATGGATCAAATCCTTCCCGTTATGATTCCACCGCAGAAAAGGTCGCTGCTGCAAAAACAGCTCTTGCCGAGATGAAGGCAGCAACAAACCTAACCTTAAAGGTCACATTAACAGCTTCGTTAAGCTAATCATCTTTTACCTCTTCAGGGATGCCCATTTTTATGGGCTCCCTCTTCTGGTGAAAAAACATCATTATGTCTAAGATAGAAATCATTTCTTTGGTAGTTACAGTGGTGGCGCTTGTATCGTTTTGCGCAGTTTTTACTGTCCTATTCAGACATTATTACCTTTCTCAAATATTACAAATTAAGGAAGGCAAAATGGATATCGATTTGATTGATCAGGCTATATACGAGGAAAGACAAAAAAAGAAAAAAACAAAGAGAACCCTTTCAATAGTTCTAAAAGTCGTTGAGTACTGCGTTCTTGGCGTTCTTGCTTTTGGAATTGGCATTGGAATTTACAGCCGCGTTACAAAAAACTACATTCCAATTGGCGATGAAACGATGATTGTTGTCGCTTCTGGTTCCATGTCGCAAAAGAACGAAGCAAACTCATACCTTGTCGAAAACAACTTAGACAATCAGTTCAACACATACGATGTTGTGCAAATAAGAAAATATGAATCCCAATTTGATGTTAAACAATACGATGTTGTTGCGTTTCTTAATTCCAAAGGGACGACAATTATTCACAGGGTGATTTCAGTCGAAGAAGTGTTTGGTGATAGATATTTCATCACCCGAGGAGACTCAAATAACACCTCTGATAATGGAAGCCAATATGACGTGTATTTATCTTATAAAGATATCATCGGGTATTACACGGGGGTTCGCATAAAGACCGTTGGAGTTGTTGTAGTTTTTTTACAATCAAACTCCGGAATGGTAACGGTAGTGGCTGTCTTGTATTCGCTCATCATGCAAGACTACTTCAAAAACAAATACGACAAAGCTTCAAACGAGAGAACCAATACGCTCATTGAACTTCTAAATTACGACCTTAAAACTGAGGGTACGGATGACTTGAATTCAAGTTATAAAGAGATTCTTATCTACAAAGGCATCGAGTACAAGTTCGAAGCGGGAAAGTTTATCGAAAAATCAGATTCCAAATGCGAGACGATTTCGGAATGTGAGATGGAAGTTATTGTTGAAGATGGCGGTGTCGTTACCACAAAACGAAAGACTATAAACCCTGAAAAATAAGGGTTCACTAAGGGAGAGTGTTTATGAAAAGAAAAACGCACTTTACAAGAAAGAACTACATTGCGATTTGCATCGTGTTCTTTTGGGCTTTATTTGCATTGTTCGCTGCTTGCTGCATAGATAACAATAACCCAGTTTTTAAAGCCAATAACCCAGTGCAGGCCATGGGCGCTGCATTTGGATTTCCACCAATTAATGGTTCGGTGGGAGCTTGGATAATGGTCGCCGTGTTCGCGATTTATGTCCTTTTAATCTCTGCCGCCTTTATTTTTGAAATGAGATTGGCAAAGTACTATGAAAATAAAGTATGGACCAAAAAATGGACTGTCATTTATTTGGGTACCGTGCTTGGAGGTCTTATTCTTTGGGCGGCAATTTCAATGGCTTCCCAGTTTTATGCAGACCCATCAACGGGAGAAATAATCTTTACCGGAGAATACGTTGCAAACTCCTTCTTATTCCTCGGCGAGACCGTTCTCATTGGGACTATTCTATTTGTAGCAATTGGTTCAATCATCTTTGCTGTTGTTGCGCTTGTCGTTAACTTCAAAAACGTTGATAAACCATTCCGTTTCTTTGGCAAAGAAGCAGACAAAGAAGCTATTGAAGAAGCAAAAAGAGAAGAAGAAGAAAGAGCAAAAGCGGAAGCCCAGGGAGACCTTGCCGGTTCATTTGGCGAAGAGCAGCCAACCAATAAAAGAACATCGTCCGGCACAATCGGCGGAGAACAATGCAAAACGTCTGCTCAGATTGACGATCAGCCATTAAGAGATAAGGAAAGAATCTTCCCAGGTCTTTGTACAATTGACTACGCATTTGCAATTGACAAGATCGAAGCATTTGAAGATACAGTGGACTTAAGAGAACTTTGTTCACAGTTTAGATCGTATCTTGCAAAACAAGAGGGATTGTATTTCTCAGAAAGAACTATCAGAACTTTCATCGCCGGTCTCGCAGCGTCACGTTTATTGATTCTCGAAGGTTTATCAGGTACAGGTAAATCATCTATCGCTCGTTACTTCTCGGAATTCATTCAGGAAGACCCATTCTTTGAAGCGGTTCAGGCGACATGGAGAGACAAGACATCTATCCTTGGTTACTACAACGATTTCTCTCGCACATATAATGAAACAGAATTCCTTAAGAGACTTTATTTGGCCTCTTATAAAAAGAATCACATCAACGTTATGGTTCTTGATGAGATCAACATCTCACGTGTTGAATACTACTTTGCTGATTTCTTATCTGTTCTTGAATATCCAAAAGATCATTGGAAACTCAAGATTATGCAGCTTCCATACGATTTCAATGCACCAGATCATCTTGAAGACGGTGTATTGGAGATTCCTGAGAACACTTGGTTCATCGGAACCGCAAACAAGGATGACTCAACATTCACAATCACAGATAAAGTCTATGACCGTGCAATTGTTATCTCGTTCGATGATAGAAACATTCCGTTTGATGTTAATGGTGAAGTCAAAAAGATTTCTTTATCACACGCTAAGTTACAAGAGTTATACGACAACGCTCTTGGAGATGATTCGTTAAGACTCACATTCGAAGACAAAGAGAACTTTGCAAAGATCACAAACTACATCTATGACACATTCGACCTTACCTTTGGTAACCGTATCATGAGACAAATTGAAACTTTAGTTCCAGTCTTCCAAGCGTGTGGTGGCACAAAGAAGGAAGCCCTCGACGTCATGTTAGCTCATAAGGTATTAACAAAACTTCAGGGCAGATATGAAGATTTCGTTAAACAGGGCTTAATCGAACTCAAAAAACTAATTCAGAAGGTCTATGGAGAGGATTCATTTGAAGAGTCCATCCGCATGATTGACAAACTTTTAAAGAAGCTCTAATACCGAGGTTGATTTATGGATAGATTCTTCGAAGACTTCAATTCTAAGACACAGCAAGCGTTTGAACAGGGAGTTAAGCTCTCATGTCTTTCAAACGCCTTAGAAAAGGTAAAAATCGGTTTTTACGAGCCAATTAACTTCGATACCTATTATTCAACAATCCAATCTCTCAGTGCTTTGGCGGACAAAATCATCTCCATCATCGCGAAACCACACATCCAAGTTGTTGACTCGGAGGTCATCCTAAGGGCAGAACAGGCTTCCTCCCTAAGCCCAAACTCCTTTAGAGAAACAATGAGAGACACCGGACTGTGGAAGAGAAAACAGACTGGTACTATGTCCCCGGAGTATGTTCACTCAGTCGAAAAGGTGGACACGATTGATACCTACGAGAATAGGTTCATAGCATATCTCATCGATAGAATAGATGAAGAAGTAACAAAATTACTAAATGATCTAGATCCATCGTTCGCGTCATTTGAAAACTACTATGAGACGAGAGGTATCTCCTTCTCGCCAAATATGCTGCTTTCATCATTCGAAACAAATAAACCTATTGAAGGCGTTTTTGATGTCAATAGCTCTATCGTTGGCCAAGATAAGGTCTTCGCGGAACTTAACAAGTTAAAGAGAAAAAACACCAAGATGATGGAGTCGGAATTCTACAAGAGACTTCATAAGAAAGATGTATCTCAAAATTTTGTTCCGACGAACATTCTTCTCCACGACCCTATGTATAACTATTGTTTCCGTTACTACAAAGACAATTTGCTTGGTACAAATAGGGCGGAGTCTCAGACGGAACAGGCGTATCAAAACTTCATGCTTCTCTCATTCCTCGATTATCTTAATAACGAAAAACTTCTTCCTGGAGATACCGTTGTTAGATATGAAAATGGAAAGATTGCATTCGAGCCTTTCTCATTCGTTAAAGGAGTACTCACATTTAACCTTGAACAGGATGATGACGGTCTGAAAGTGGTGGCGGATTATAAAGGCGTTGAGTATTACAACTGTTTGCTTATCACTAAGAGAACATATAACCCTAGAGATGTTAGAACCTTTAGGGAAAGAAGAGGGCTTTACTTCTCTCATTTTGAGAAGGTATTGCTCATCTCCATGGAGAACATCGCAAAAGACTTCGCAAACTGTCTGACTATTTCCTACCACAAGAAAGATATCAAAGAGAGATATGATGGTTTCTTGTCATCGCTATCGATGATATTTAGAGCTAACAAGGAATCCGCTCTGGAAAGATGTCCTGTTTGCGGTTCAAGCAAGACACAGTATCATTCCAACAGAATGATTTGTGATAGATGCGGATCTGTCTACGCGTTGCTAGATGGAGGACAGTACATTTGGATTAAGACATTCAGGAGGTTCAGCCGTGACTAAAGAGGAAATAAAAACAACTGAAACCGTAGAGAGCGAAGAATACGAATACCCAATCGACATTAAAGAAGTCCATAAGTCGTACGGAAAGAAACACGTCTTAAAAGGTCTAAATCTTCAGGTTAAGAGAGGCGAAGTGTTCGGTTTTATCGGTAAGAATGGTGCTGGTAAATCAACAACCATTGACTGCGTTGTCGGTTTGAAGAGACAAGACAGCGGAACAATCAGCATCTGTGGATATGACACAAAGAAAGAACCGTTATTCGCTAAATCGACTTTTGGATATGTTTCATCAGAACCTATCGCATATGAGATGATGACCGGAAACGAATATCTCCAGTTTATTGCATCGTCATATGACATGATTCAATCGTCATTTGATTCGAACTATGAATTCTTAAGAAGAAAGTTTGAACTATCAGATGATGATATGAATAGAAGAATCAGAGAATACTCTCACGGCATGAAACAAAAGGTCTGCCTGATGGCATCACTTATTCACAACCCAGAGGTTTGGATTCTCGATGAGCCAACCGTTGGACTTGATATTATGGTCTACGAAGTGCTCGTTAAAATGCTTAGAGAATACGCAAACAACGGCAGAACTGTATTTGTCACATCCCACAATATGGATCTCGTCGCAAAAATTTGCGACAGAGTCGCTATCATCAATGATGGAGTTGTCTCTGACCTCATTGATTTCAATAAGGAGCCATTAAAGAGGAAATATCTTTCAAAGATTTTCTTCGATACATATGTCAAAGAAGGACAATAAACAGTGATTTTAGAATTGATTCACAAAGAAAGAGTAGAGAGGAGAGCAGGAGAGCCTAAGAGCGCCTGGTCTTTAGCTTTGGGAATTATTCTGAGAATTGTTTTATATGCCGGCGTGATTATCCTTGAGGTTTTCCTGTTTAATAGACTTTATGGCAAACTGGAGAAGTACGCTTCCGGAAGTTCGTTCTCCTTCCTATTGTTAATCTTGTTCTCGATAATGATAATAGAATCTCTATTTTCCGGATGGAAAGCCAAAACCATCTTGTTTGATAAGAACGACAGGTTCATCTTGGGTACGCTTCCGATTTCTTCAAGCGACCTAATAGCGTCAAAAGTCTCCTTTATATATATCCAACAGGTAATCAGCAATTTCTTGCTGTCAGTTCCTCTCCTTATAACATTTGCAGTGCTAAAAGAATTTGGCCCAAGATACTATATCTTCTCGATACTCTATCCAGTTGTCATATCGCTTTTCGGCGTTGGATTATCATTGGTTTTCTCGGTAGTGTTTGAAGTTTTTGGACGAATTGTCAAAAAGAATGATATAGTTCAGTTTGCATTAGCTTGCTTAGGGGTCACCGCCCTCTGCCTCATTTATCAACTCATTTTGACATTATTCTTAGAAGCTTTAGCCGGTTCGACAACCAGTGGCATTCTTTCTCCTGAACTTGTTGGACACATTTCAAGAAGCACTAAATTCTTTGTTCCTGTCTTCTACTATTGCTCAATGCTTGTCGACAATATAAATTTCTTCCCGTTCACATGCCTTACATTGGGATTCACATTAGCTTCTATTATTGTAGGAGTTATTACGTCTTCGGTTGCTTACAAACGTTTTGCTTGTGGGGAAGTTGAGCAGGCAACTAAAGTTAAAAAATCAAAGAAGGCGCTTAGAGTTCAGTTTGGCATTAAACATTTAATGAAGAAGGAGTTCGATTTAATTTTTAAAGATTCCACATATATCTTCTCGTACACGGCATTGCTTATCATGGCGCCATTTTTCTCGTTTATTGTCATCTCGTCACTTAACTCAATCGTCTATGCCAATATCAGAATTCTTGTTACGTATTTCCCTGATATTATTTCGGGTCTTAATATGCTCATGATTTTGTTATTCAGTTCGGCAATCAACGCATCCGCTTCCTTATCGATTTCCCGTGAAGGTAAGTCTATTCAGATTGTTAAATACATCCCTATCAAGCCTGAAAAGCAGATTCTTGCGAAAGCAACCATTCCAACAATCTTATCCTCAATCTCACTGATTGTTTCCGTTATCGCCCTGCTCGTTACATCTAATATCGACCTCATGACATCTGTTGTATCTTTAATTGCAGGAGAGGCAATTATCGTATTCACAAATTATGTTGGAATTATCTTTGATATGAACGATCAGAGGAGAGACTCTAGAAAGCTTGGATGGATTAACACCCTTCTTGCATTTGTTGCTCCAATTCTTATGTTTATTGTTCACTTTGTGTTCTCCATGACAGGAGTTTACGTTTGGTTCTCCTATTTGGTGGAGGTTGTTCTATCGGTTGCCCTTATTAGCCCGTTGTTCTTCAACATCGGAAAACAGTACAACCGTTATTTTGAAATGATGGAGATTGGATAGTATGAGAAAGAAAACGCTTATCATCTTATTGGTAATACCATTTATTATCGCGATTCTCTCATTCGTGTCTGTCGCTATTTTGGACAACACCGTTTTAACTGATATTTCAGACATTTTATGGAACTACGAAGAGTATGAAGGATTCCAAATCAGCACAACCGAAAGATACAGGCTTGAAGCCACACCTGTCGCTGGCGCGAATGTGAAATTGGCAAATGGAAATGAACTCACATGGAGAGTGGATAAGATTAACGAGTCTGATCCTGAATTTGCGACGGTCGAAGATGAAAATGGAATCTTCTATCTAAAGGCCTTGGCGGAAGGGGAATGTAAAGTGATTTGTTCTAACGTCAGGGGAACCAAGTCTAAATACTTTTATGCAGAAATATACAAGGACGGCGCAATCGTTCTTAACACAACTCCAGCATCATCTTCCGAATCTGTAACGGGAAACAGATGCTATGGAGAATATGATATTAAGTATTCCAACGCTGCCTATGGAGCTGAGACGTTAAAAGAAAAGGCCAAATTCACAATCAATGTTAAAGTGCTAGGCTCCGATGGAGATTATTACATCGCTGGAAAGTCGGATAACATTTCTATTTCAAATAATAAGGATGTCACAATCAACGGCGCTAACGATGAATCGTTTATTACGGTCAGAACTCTTGATGATACACACTTATCTAAGACATACAACTTCTCTGTTATTAAGGATGGAATAAATGTTTATTCCTACAACGATCTCCTTATGTGTACAAATTTCTCGGAAAAAGGCGAGATCGTCTGTATGCAGACAAACCTTAAATCATATGAAGAAACATTCAATGGGCAAGGCGAGTACAAAGCAAACAACACCAAATTATTCGGCAATAGGAACTCAAAAGGGCAGTACAACTTCGCGAATGAACTTTATAAGACGGAGACGACATACAGCCATCGGTTTATTGATCAATACAACAAAGAGATGGGAACAAACTATTCAACCGATATTCTAGTTGCTGTGCGTGCCCAGAAGAATATCTACGGCAACGGATTCACAATCAACGCTCACAACCTATGTGCCCCTAAGGAACTGGCGACTATAGGAAAACCTAAACTTGATTCTGCCGACTTGTTCAGAGGGCCGCTTGCTTACGTCACTATTGGCAACGTTTCAACTGATTCGTTAGTTAAGGCATTTGGTCAGGACAACGTTGGTTTATATCTCGATGCCGATGGAATTGTCGTGGACGATCTCAAGTTCTCGAATCTCTCAAATCAGTCGAACGTATCTAACTTCTTCTATTCTGGATCAGTTGTTGACGTCAATGCCAAGAACGTAACAATTAAGAATTCAATCCTATCGAACGGCAGAACCGTAGTGAGAGCCTTCTCTTCAGATGGATTGCTCATTGATAACTGTAATCTAATGAATGCTGGAGAATTTATCTTAAAGGTCGGATCGAATAAGTTTGTTGGCTCTAATTTAACGAAAAAGGCGAATGTTGAAATCGGGTCATCGTCATTGAGTGGAACTGTTTCTGATATTTTCGGGACAACCGACAGAATAGAAACGGATGTTGTGCCAGCGGATCAGTATTTCAACGAAATTCTTATGGGAGGTAATCTTGATAGTCAGTCTGCGCATGTGGCGCATCAATCATTACTTTCCTTGCAGAACGCACTAGACAACAAAACTTACGAGGACGGGGAATTCGATTCGCGTATTACGATTGCGGACACGAATTTTGCTAATTCAGGTATCTTCTCGATAGCGTTTGACTCTATGTATAATGGCCCATACCTGTATTCTGGTATGCCATCGCAAATAGGCGATGTTTTAAAAGTATTGAATGGTTTTACGGTTCCTCGTGGAATTGGAGGAACGTCGATGCCGGTCAAACTCACTTTAAATGGAAACAGTAAATTCTATGATTGGAAAAAGGCCGCAAACATTGATACATCTGCCTTGGTAGAGACGAATTTCGATATCTTGGCTGGAGCAATCTCTCAATTAGATGGACTCACTGTTGACGATTTCTTCCCTCTTAAGAAAATCATCATCGATTTAGCAAAGAAGGAAGGGCGTATCTATAAAGACTCCAACGGCGATGAGTGGTTGAACTCTGCATTCGCCTGGTATGGCGGCGGATTGAATAATTCCGTTCTCGTGAATAACGCTAACTCGGTTGAAAATGTGTTCAGCGAAAAGTTTGATGTTGATATCTTGAAATCAAATCTTGTTGGCGACTACTTATCGTCCAATGCTAATGCGATTCTCGCAAAGTGCGTTACATTCGCGATTGGTTTCCATCCGTTCTCATTTATCACCAACGGGGCTCTGTCCAAGGGCGAAACACCTAATATTGACGGCAGACCACAAATTGATGATTTAACTAATAATTTGAATAATAGGGGGTAACACATATGAAAAACAAAATCCTTAGAAAAACATGCTTAGCAATTTCTACAGCTCTTCTCGGCTTGTCGCTGGGTTCGTGTTCAATGTTCTTTGAACAAGATAGTGTTAACACAACAATTTCAAGCATTGGCCAAGAGACCGACGAAAAGACTGGCGATCTTGTTGTAACAATCTATTGGACAGATGAAGAAAAAGAACCTATGACCATCAGAGTTCCACGGGGGACAGTAGGCAGGGATGGCGTTGGTATCGCAAATGTTTTGGCGGAAATCACTGAAGATGGTATGGTCAAGTTGACCATCATTTACACCGATTCAAACATGAATCCGTCTGTATTCGAATTCCCTATTTCGATTGGGGAAGATGGGAAGGGCATCGAATCCGTTGAAGTTGGAAATGATGCTGACGGCAACCTTACCATTGCATTCGTGTACTCAGATGGTTCAAAATCGCAAACCATTTCAATTCCGTCTGGGGTGGGCATTACATCCATTGACCTTTTGAAAGAGGAAGACGGTGTAACCACATACATTATTAATTTATCAGACGGCACAAACATGACATTTGACATTAAGAATGGTGTAGGTATTGCTAGCGTTGTGTATGATGAATCTAACTCAACCGAAACCGTTTACGCTCTAAAGGTGATTTATACCGATGGTACCTCAGAGATTGTTTTCTTAGATAGACCATCGATTTCAAAATGGTATACAGGAAATGGAGAACCAACCTCATCTCTCGGAAAGAACGGTGACTATTACCTTGATAGAGTTTCCGGAGGCGTTTACTACAAGGAAAATGACGCCTGGTCATTCTTATTCTCTATGAAAGGTAGCAGCGTTTCCGACAACATCAATTACACTGTAAGTTTCAACGCAAACGGTGGTGATTTTGTGAACGCTAGCTCAGTCAACTTATCAGACACACGTTCGTACCTTGTATCAAAAGGAAATTACATAGACCTCTCAAGAGATGATTTGAAGGTTGAGAAAACCGGTTATAAGTTTGATGGCTGGTGGACGTGCCCAGATCATTCAGAAGACCCTAACGCCGGACACTTCACAAACTTAACTCCGGTAATGGGAAATCTAACCCTGTACGCAAACTGGACAGCGATTTAAAAAACAGAGGCCGAATTATTCGACCTCTTTTTTCTTTGCTTGCTTTTCGATAACAATTGGAACTATTGGTAGTGCCAAACATCCAACCAATCCAATCCATAGCAGCGGAGTACACACTTTTTGGCTCGTTATACCGACCCATTTGAGTTTTGCGGAATAGTTTCCATTTGTAACCTCGAATGACACGAGACCGTCTATATTCGTTCCTTTTGCGCGTTCTTTTCCGTACTGAAGTTCATAACCGTCATAGAAGAACTGTGGGAATTGAATTAACGCCTTCTCTGATGTGACATTTACAGTGAATGTGGCTTCTGGAGAATTAAGTGAGGCAATCTCAATCGTACCGCTTCCTTCTAAGAATACAGGTGTTATGTACTCATCAATTCCAAAGTGAAGGCTCTTGCCTCCGTACATCTCTGACCTTACTTCGTAATATAAGGAGTTTGAGTATTCTGAAGTATAGCTTCCATCTCTGAACACCGCTGGAGTGTATTCGTTTTGAGCGCCCATACGATGTGTACTTGCCAACATCGACATAGATGGTTCTTCTCTCCCTGTTTGACCCGCATCAAGGACGAATCTCTTATCGATAATTCCCATGTTAGATATGAATAGAAGTGCAACAGCTACAGCAGTTAAACCTGTAACGATTCTTCTCTTTGAAGATAGCGGGAGGATGAATGCCAACAAGATGACGGAAGCAACCGCGAATAAGCTCCAGTTTCTCCATGCGAACTGTGCATTGAGCATGACTTTTGGCAACATTTCCCAAATATCCTGAGACCAAATGAGTGTGGATGCTACGAGAATAAGGAAGATGCTTACATAGAAGTCAGGTTCTTTGAAAATCTCGAATTCTTTTGTAACAAGATTTGGATCCTGTTTCTTCTCTTCTTTGGCGAAAAGCACAAACAGGAGCACCGATAGGAGTGGAGCAACAATCTTTACCTCAGGTCTATTTGTAAGCAGCATCGCACCTAATACCAATGTTGCTGCGATACCTCCGCTTAAGAACTTATTCAGTTTCTTGGAAGAGACATAACCTGCTAGCAAACCCAGAACGCCAAATGTTCCAACAATAAAGTAATCGAGTATCCAGCCACCCCAAGTTTCATTTAATACGTTAGGGAAACCATAACCCGGTGATTTAACTTCCAACCATTCTCTACTGAGGAAGCCGCTGAACGAACCGC
>DCHU01000063.1 GCA_002314915.1 Caryophanales bacterium UBA1744 | reverse complement strand
AGAGCCAATCGCTCAATCGAGACCTTAACCATCTTCTTTGCTTTGCAAGCAATGGGAATCTTAACCATCATGGAAGACCCACACGAATCACTTGATGCGATTAACGGAATTGTCATCACTGATGAACATGGTGCTTGGGAAGTTAGAAAACGTGGAGTGGTAACGCCTTTGATGGAATCTAAAGTTCAAACGGTGGATTATCCATTCTGCACAGACGGTGACAAGGCAACTATCGTCATCATCACATCGGGATCGACCGGCACGCCTAAATTCGTAATGCTCTCCCAAGGCAACCTCATAATGAATTCAGTGGACACTTTGGACCATGTTTTGTACACCAAGAAGGATATTGCAATGTGCATGATTCCATTGCATCACGTTTTCGCGTTAGGACTCATAACTGCAGGCGTGCTTGTTGATTACGCAACATTCTTCCCTGACAACATCAAGATCGACCACATCGTCGATTGTATCGAGAAATATAGAATCAGCAGATTGAACGGCGTCCCAACTCTTTATAAAGAGATTGCTAGACTTGGAGTAGGAAAAGACATCTCTTGTTTAAAAGCCGGCTTAATCGGCGGCGCACCATCAACCGCAGAAGAGATAAAGAAAATCGAGAGCGCCCTAGGAATGACTCTCGTCCCAGTCTATGGCATGACCGAATGCGTCGGCATCAGCTGTGGCTCCGCTCTCTTAAGCGATGAAATAAGACTCTCCGGCGTTGGAAGGAAATACTCACTCAACGAAGTTAGAATCGTAAATAACCTCGGAGATGATGTAAAACCACATACAGTTGGCGAGATCATTGTTAAGTCACCATCGATGTGCAAAGGCTATATGAATGGGGAATTATCAATGTTCGGCGAATTCTTAAGAACCGGAGACCTTGGTTACTTTGATGAGAATGAGGTCCTCCATGTCACAGGAAGAATCAAAGACATCATCATCGTTAATGGAAATAACATCTCATCCGTCAGAATCGAAAACTCATTTAAAGCGGTAGAGGGAATCCTCGACTGTGCGGTTTTCGGCATCGAAGACGATAAAAAGGGCGAGGCAATCGTCGCCTGTGTCGTCACGGATAGACCATTCACCAGAGAATCGCTTTTAGATAAATGCCAAGGACTAACAAAAATCGAGATTCCAAAGCGAATCTACGTCCTCCCTCAACTAGAGCAAACAAGCACGAACAAAGTTCAGAAAAACGGAATGAAGCAGGCGGTGCTTGCCGGCGCATTCGACAAGTATTTACTTGCCTAATAGTAAAGTTTTGCTCCCCATTTTCACTTTTCGACGACCAAATGATTCGAAATAGATTTACTAAAAACGCATATATGTGTAATCTACACACAAGAGAATACTCGAGATTTTAATATACCATTTGGAAATTTCTTGCTCCAGTTCGGTCTGGAATACAGTATTGTCGTAAGCTTATGCACTTACGTTTTAGCCCTTTTTATTGCATTTTATGACACCAAGAAGTACAAGTGGTGGCAAGGATTAATCATTGCCTCTGTTTTGTGCGTATCCGTCGTTGTCCTCAACTTCGGGTTTGCCGCACTTTTTAGATACGGGTTCAATAAGATGCAGTGGTTCGCATACACGTTCTATTTCAGCACCGGAATCGTAACGTTCATCTACGCTCAGTTCTTTACCCAGCACAAGATAAAACCGAAAATCATCACCGCATTAGTCATCTATGCGATGTATTTCACATTAACTAACCTCGGCAATATTGTCCCTGGTCTTTTGTCGGATCTTGATCCATCAATCGGAAAGGTGCTCGACATTGGATTCCGTTGGTTCTCATTCCTGCTCCTTATCCCATTTGCTTTCCTTGTTCGTGTATTCAACATGAACAAAATCAAGCACATCCACAAGACCAGTGCGACCTTCGTTGCCATCTACACCCTTTGTGAAGTTGTCTTATCCATTGGCTATCACTCATATAGAAACGGCGCAGAGAACCCAACTTGGTTCCATACGTTCTACATCGCTCTTATCTTCATCGTTTTCGCAATCATCAATGTCCTCACATACTTGACCTTCTATAACGTCAACCGCTCACACTCAGACGTCCTTGAACTCCAAGTCCGTATGTCTGAGCTTGAGAAGAACGAAGAGATGCTCCGCATGTCGGAAGAGAATCTCGAAGAGATGAGAAGATTAAGACATGACATCAAGAACCAATACGGTTTCATGAAACTCCTCATCATGGAGAAGAAGTACGATGAGTTCATCAAGTTCTTTGAGCAGTACGGCGATGGCATCATCGAGCCGTTGAGCTTCATCTCATGCGACAACAAGAACGTCAGCGCAATCCTCAATATGGAATTGTCCAAGGCTAGATCAGTCGGAGTGGATTTCGACGTCAAGATTGCTATCCCAGAGCAGTTATCCTATAACTCAGTTGAGCTTTGCTCCCTCTTCACGAATATCTTAGACAACGCAATTGAAGCTTGCTGCAGATTCAAGATCGAGAAGCCTGTTGTCACAATCAGAATGAGGAAGTACCAGGAAATGTTATATATCAATATTTCAAATCCTGTTCCTGAGACCGTTACATATGAGGACCTTAACTTAGGAAAGACTCTCAAAGAGAACAAGAGAATCCACGGATACGGAAACAAGATCGTATCCCAGATCATCAAAGAACATAACGGCCATATCACGAGAACACTCAAGAAGGGTGTCTTTGAAGTTGAAATCATAATGGAGGCTTAGCGATGAAATTACAGTGTGCAGTTGTAGACGACAACACCAGCGTCCTTAAGCTTATTAAGGAATCGATCCAAGAAGGATTCAGAAACCATAACATCGACTCAAACATCGAGACATTCTCCAGTTGCCCTCAATTTGAGAAGAGAAGAAAAGAGGCTCAGTTCGACATCGTCTTCTTAGACATCAACATGCCTGAGATGGACGGCATCGACTATGCCAAGTTCTTAAAAGACCATGAGACCGAGAGCAAAATCGTCTTCGTCAGTTCTAGAGAAGAGAGAGTGTTTGAGGCCATTCAGCTCCAGCCATTCGGCTTTGTCCGCAAATCCAGCTTCTTACAGGATTTATCGGAAGTCATCGAAAGGTACTCCAACATCAAGAAAGAAGACACCGGCAACACGACCATCTGCGTTACGGTTCACGGTAGAAAGAAGACATTCAGCATCAAGAACATCGCATACTTTGAAGGATGCGGCGCTCTTCAGATAATCCATCTCCTCTCAACAAAAGACGTAGAAGAGGCATCATCTAGCATGGAGACTCTAGAAAACTCCCTTAAGGAACACGGCTTCATGCGTGTCCACAAAGGATATCTAGTCAACTTCTTCGCCATCAGCGGATTCGATGGACCAGACCTCCTCTTAACCAATGGCGAGAGAATCCCTATCTCCAGAAGAAAACTCCAGACCGTCAAGTCAGAATTCCTCGAACTCTGCAAGAAATACAGCGTCCTGACATTCTAGAAGCGTTCACCCACCTCGGGTAACGTTTTTTCTTATGAAAATAGGCCATCCTAGCAAGATGACCCATTTCGATTAGTATTTGAACATTCCCTTTACGCGCATTCCCTAAAACGCCTATAAACGTTATTCGGAGACCACGCTTGGTTTCTTTTTCTTTAAGAGGGTGTATACGCCAAACAAAGCAACGGATGTCGCTAAGGCAAAGGACGCTGTAGCGGTGCTGAGGATAAGGGCTTTATCGGAATAGACAAGCTTGATGTGATGCGAACCGATTCCAACATTCTTAAGATCCGCACTCAAGAAGATATCCAATCTCTTCTGCGTTTTCACCGGTTTACCATCAACGAACACTTTCCAATACCCTTCATAAGGAATTGTTGTTATTAAATCTCTATTATTTCCATTAAGTTCAAAGTCGCCTTCATAACCAAACGACGTCATACCATTGATGACTTTAGCGTTGTTGACGCCTTCCACCTTAATCGCGTTGATATACTCTTCAAGCGTAGACATATCTTCCCATGCGAGAACCGGTCTAACCTTAACGTTGGTAATATCCTTGCTGAGGACGATTCTTAGATTATGCGTATGGGTTGCATTGTCGTTGAATCCTCTAATGCCTTTGTGCCAATAGGATTGCGACTGATAGATTATATTGTCGATATAGTAACGGAAGTTGTCGTTCGCGTTTTGTTCTACAAAGTAGAGGTTTTGTCCATAAGCAGCCGATGGGATGGTGAAACTAAGTGTGAATGAATCTCCTTCTGTTCCGCTTACCGAGAAACTACCAAGCGAATCACTTTCAATGGTCATGCCAGATGACTGATTGGTGAGTGTTGGATTCAAGTGATTCAGGATATCCTTTTGATTTCCCTCACCATCAACAACGGATGATGATAACTGCTTAAAGATGTTGTTCTGGTATTCAAACTTATCGTAGTAGTAAGTGCCTGATTCAGTCTTCTTGCTGCTTTCAACGTATTCGACGCTTGTTCTATCCATTGTGAAAGCAAACGGCAACGCTAAAGCGTTCTCATAGTACTTGTACACTAAGTCCTCATAAACGCCGTTTAGCTCTGACCATGGGTAGTTCGTGTAGAAGATAGGGCCCATGTTCATGTGCCTATACTTGTTGTCAACGAGATACTTCATGCCCAAAAATGAGTTGATTGTAACCGTTGATCCTGAATCGTATTTCTCAAAGAATGTATTGTATTGGAAACCAAGCTTAAGCATTTCCCTCATGCATTCTTCCTTCTCTGAACTCGAGAAGTGGTTAAGACCGTTGTAGCTATAGAACAATGGGTTATTGCTGATTGTGTTATGAGTTCCTGGTCTATCAAATAGAGTCTCCATACGGTAAACGGATGAGTCATACGCTTTAACGGCGTCGATAGCAGGGGAGACTGCCTCATCCGCTAGATATGTTTCGTATTTCTCGTATTCGTTTTCGTCGAGATTCTTTTTCAAGATCTGATAGGAGCCTCTATAAGAGGACAATGATGTAAGGGCGATAAGCGATGCTCCAAATGTCATTGATACAGCATATCTAACATAAGGATTCTTGAATTCAGGGATGAGGAGGTAGACCGCTGTTAAAACATCCGTGGTCACATAAATAACGACCGATGGCCATGTAAGCGATGAATAAGCCCCGTTGTCGTTACACTCATACTTAACAAGCAAGAAACAAGCTAAAAGAGTGGCTAAAGGCAGGATTGTACCAAACTTATTGGTGTTTTTTACCTCAACAAGTTCAAGTCCTGCGAAGTAGCAAACAATAAAACCAATCATGAAGGAGTATCTTGTTGGGAACCAGGTTGGTTCACGTCCTCCGTGGAACAAGGCATTTAATGTAGTCACCTCGAAAATAACGAAGAACAAGAATGGCAAACCTAAAGAAACAAGCCTTTCTCTGAGCGTGTATTTCTTGTTGAAGAAGAACAACTGGAAGAACACCAAAGTGACAACACTCGTGAACATGCTGACATATCCCGTATTGTGCTCAATATATGTAACGTCGGCATATGAGCCCTCAAGGAAGCCCTCAAAGAATGTAGCCACATAATTCAAGTCAAAGGTTGGTAGTCTAAATGAACCTTTTGTTCCGCCCAAGTGCAAGAATGCGGTCATCCAGAATGGCGCTGCAAG
>DCHU01000052.1:6383-19149 GCA_002314915.1 Caryophanales bacterium UBA1744 | reverse complement strand
TCTGTGAGTTCAGGGACGACTTTGACCTTGACTTCGTGGACTGTGACCTTGAAGACTGCTGGTTTGCCAGCGAGGTTCTCGACGTACTGTTCTGGGAAGTTGACTTTGATGTCCTTCTTCTCGCCAGCCTTTAAGCCGACAACTGCTTCTTCGAAGCCTGGGATGAACTGGCCTGAGCCGAGTTCGAGTGAGAAGTTCTCAGCTGAACCGCCTTCAAATGGTTCTCCGAGCTTTCCGTTCTCGTCTGGTAAGAAACCGACGAAGTCCATGACGACTGTATCGCCCATCTTTGCTGCTTCTTCAGAAACCTGGAGAAGTGCGTTGTCCTGTAAGCGGCGTGCGATTTCTGCATTGACCTCTTCTTCTGTTACTGATGGAGCAACTTTCTCGACCTTGACTGTCTTGTAGTCACCAAGTTTGCACATTGGGAATAAGACGACGAAGACGACGTGCTCGAGAAGGTTCTCGTCTCTCTTTGTAGCGCCTCTTGAGATAACGCCATAAACTGGGAGCTTTTCTTCTGCGAATGCCTGGCTTAAGACTGCGTCTGAGACTGCGAATCTCTCTGCTTCTTCTAAGAGCCATGCTCTGTTCTTGTTGATTTCGATCTTAACGCGTGAGATAGGAGCCTTGCCCTGTCTGAATCCATCGATCTTAATGGATTTTGCGATTGCAGCGACTGCTTTGTCCTTTGCTGCTGCCCACTCTTCGCCTTCGACTGTGATGATGACTTTAACGCGGCTTGGAGCGATATTTTCGATGCTGTGTTTCATAGTTATAGATTCCTCATTTCGAATTGCACGGTTGATAATATATCGTATCTATAGATACTAAACAAATGGAAAATTGCAAAAAGTTATAAAATGCCACTGTTTTTGAGGTCAAAAACGGTTTGGATGGTCTTTTTTGTGACCTGTAGGTCAATTTCCCTTATGTCAAATTCCTTGGCGATGTCGCTGTTTGGAATTTGGAGATAATCCATGGCGAGGGATAAGAACGAGACTGCAATGAGGGTCTCATCCCCTTCCTCTTCCATCCAGTTATCAGGATAGATTTCCATGGTGTATTGATTGAATAGCGATGTTGCCACTTTTGCGATTGTCGAGTCTTTTGTCAGGCTAGACATAAGTGACATCTCATCTTTGATGGCCTCATCCATGAACGGGAGTGTGAGGTATAGAGGCACAAGAGCGTATTTCTTGCCTCTCTTCTCGAATGTTACCTCTTTGTCATAGCCTGCCATCTTGAGCAACATGAGGGCGAACGACTTCACGTCTGATGAGTGTTTTTCTTTGAGCAATGAGACGAGTACCTTGTCGCAATATGGGAGGTCTTTTGGGAACTTTGCCATCTTGGTGAGTGAGAAAAGTATGGTCTCATCGTCTTTTGCTCTTCTAATCGTCCTGATGAGTTCATCAATCTCTTCTGGCTCGCGTTCAAGAAGTGAGGCTTTCTCCTCATCTCTTATGCGGTCTTTGAGTCCAGCGATGACCTCTTCCACTTCCTGAGAGATGTACTTCTCGTTGCGGTAATACTCAACGTCGTCATACGCTTCATCAAACTCCTTGAGATAACATCTGCAAGTGATGTTTGCCTCAATGGTTTTGATAGGCGAGAAATAGAATAACGCTTGTCTATTGTCTAAAAGACAAGATAACGCTTCTTTCACCTTTTGAACATTGATGAAAGACGATATGCGAAAGAACAGGAACTGAGGCTCTTTGGAGTCTTTTGTCAGTTCGAGAACCGCTGCGTAATCACCTTTTTCGTATAGGTTTTTAATATCTGTAATTTCCATTGTCGTTGTTGGTTGGGACCACAAGTCCTGCTGTGCACTGTCCGGTGCATTTCGTGCCGCTTGGCTTTCTCTTTCTAGCGCAGCTTGCAGTTAAAAATGAGGCTGCAACAAGGGCTAAAACCAATATAGTTTTGACTTTCTTTTTCATACTATCCTAATAGCTGTTCGCCAACCTCCACTAATTCTTTTATGTCGTTAAGAACGGCATCAGGTGACTCTGCCACTCCGAATCCGTATGCGGCATGGACGAACGGGATTCCGGCTTCGCGTGTGGCGATTTCGTCCCCTCTAGTGTCACCGACGTAGATTGCCTTCTCGATGTTGTTCTTCTTCATGATGAGTTTGATATTCTCGCCCTTCATGAGTTTGTTGTCTCCCCAACACCCTTGATCCTCAAAGAGATATTGGAGTCCCATGCATTCATAGAACGCTTCGATATAGCCCGATTGGCAGTTGGAGACGATATAGAGTCCATATTTCTCTTTGAGTCGCTCTAGAGTCTCAACAATCCCCTCAAATACGATTTGTGGGTGGGTGCAAAGGTATGCGTTCTCATGGAGATAGGCCTCTGTTGCCACTTCTTGCTCCTTATCACCGAACTCAGAGAAAAGAATGTGTCCGATTTCGGTCATGGGTTTGCCGAGAACTCCGGATATCTTCTCATCGGTGAAATGGTTCTTGATGCCGGTGTGTTTCTCGTAAATCTCATTCCAGGAGTCTTTGATTCCTTGCCTAGAATCCCAGATCGTTCCGTCCAAATCAAAAATGATGGCTTTCTTCATTACCACTTCTCCCAGTGAATCTTTGGAGTTGGGTCTTTAAGGCCTTTGTTAAGCTCTCCGATTCTTGATTTGTCTTTTGCGTAGCCAAAGGCTATGACTGAGTGAGGTATGAGGTTTTCAGGAAGGTTGAAAACCGCTCTCTCAGCATCCATCTTGTTTGGCTGTGGCCAAGTGCCAAGCCAAAGTGAACCAATGCCTAAAGATGTTGCCGCGATGCACATGTTCTCGCCTGCGATTGCTCCGTCAATTACATAATACTCAGGGAACTTAGGCCACATGATGTTCTTGTCGCATACGATGAGGACTGCAAAGTTTGCGGTCTGGAGCGCGTTTGCGGCAGGTCCGTTTGCCTCATTCATCTTGAGGAGGGTTTCTCTATCGCGGACGACGATAAAACTCCAGTTTCTGGTGTTGCAGGCTGAAGGCGCTGCAAGGGCTGCTTTGAGTATCTTTTCGATATCCTCATCCGAGACCACTTCATCAGTGAATTCTCTGCAGCTGTATCTAGTGTATAAAGCTTCTAATGTATCCATGTTTATAATGCCACCGCGTTTGTTAACGTCTTATTGAATCTGTTGTTTGTGTTGGTTGAATAGTTTGTATTTGACCAGGAAGACTTTGTCTTGAGGTAATCCGAGAGGATGTCTCTATAGATGTATGACTCTCCGTCTTTCTCTAGCGTTCCCTTGAGTTTCATGCTTGGGAAATAATCGTAATATCTATTCTTGTTTCTATGAGTTGCAAGGTAATCGATGACCGCGACTTTGTATGTCTTTGTGGTGTCGACTGCATCGCCGATGCCTCTATACACATAGTTATAGTTAGCCTCGTTGATGAGGTCGGAGCCTGTACATTCCACCACCATTACTTCATTGTCGAATGGGACGGAGTTGAAGAGACCACTATAAGTGATGTCTCCGGTGTAGAGGGTTGCTCTAGTCTTATTGACCATGGCGTATTGGACATCGTAGCCTTCATTCACCGCTTCCATGTAGAGAGATTCGGCAAGGATGTTTGGAACGTGATTTGTGTATGACCAGCTTCCACCTGTGAATGAGGTGAGTTTCTCGCTTCCAATCGCATCGGTTTCCAATGCATATCTATCGATGATTGATTTGATGTTGGAGTTTACGGTTTGGTTCTTGATGTCGTTATAGTGATAAACGTTATGTCCATCATATGTGACCGTTCCATCTGGAGAAACCGTGAATTCAAGGTTACCAATGGCTTTGCCATTACATCCATCTTGAATGAATGGTACTCCATTGATTTCCTCATAGTCTTCAGAATGGGTGTGAGCGGTCAAAACGGCATCGCAGTATCTCTTGCCCGAAACCGTGCTGACATTCGCCAAAGGAGCTTGGTTGATTGTTGCATCCGAATTGGATGTATCTGTTCCTGAGTGGATTGAAGCAACGACAAAGTCCACTTCTTCTTCGGTTCTCAACTTATCGGACAATTCTTTGACCTTTCCGATTGGATCAACGAATGTGATGTCATCGACGAACTGGGATGAGATTGAAGTAATCTGATCCGTTCCGATAACGCCGATGATTCCGACTTTAAGACCATTCTCAAGGGTTGAGATTGTGTATGGCTGACCTAATGATGATTTCTGGGTCGTTCCAACTTTGTGGGTGGAGATATCGTAGTCATAGATATTCGCCGCAAGGAACGGGGTCTTGTGTGTGATCACATCTTTAGATGAATATGAAACTTCTTTGTTTGCCGTGATTGCGCTTTGTGACCAGTCAAACTCATGGTTTCCAAGGGTCATGCAGTCAAAACCGGTGTAGTTCATTACATCTGTTAAAAGACGGCCTCTGTTGTAGTTTGATTCTAAAGAACCTTGGTACAAATCGCCCTGATTGCAGAGCAATGTATTTCCTTGGTCATTCTTGTCTTTGAGATATGAGAAAAGCTTTGCAGCGCCTATTTCGGATTCTGAAGAGGTCTCTACCACCTGTCCATGGAAATCATTGATAGCGTATAAGCTTATTTTTCTGTCTTCAGTTACAACGGGCTTCTCTGATGATGAGGAACTCGAACTGGATGATGTCTTCTGCTCGCTCGAACTTGATGAGGTCTTTTGCTCGCTAGAAGAGGTTTTCTGTTCGCTGGAAGAAGTCTTTTGCTCGGATGAGGTCTTCTGCTCACTGGAGGATTGCTCTGATGACGGCTGTTCTTCGGATGATTCTTTGCTTGATGTCACCACTTCTTCAGATGACTGTTCAACGCTGGAATTAGGGGCATCGCTTACGCTGAGGCTTGGGAAGTTGAATTGTGAGTTTCCGCAGCCAGCGAGGACGATTGCCGAAATAACTAAAAGTGCAAATGTATTTTTCTTCATGCGCACATTATACACAAGTGTGTCAACTTTTGCGTGTATCCGTTTGTGTTAGTTTACAAAAAGTAGTATTCTTTTCGCATGATTAAGCATCACAAGAGACACGTATTCTGGTATCAGTTGGTCAGAACCACCATCGCTGGACCAAGTCTCAGAAAATATAAATTCAAAACAGAGATGGTTCCTGAAATGAACGAACCATATGTCATGCTCGCAAACCATTTGACCGAAGCGGATATGTGGATGATTATGAAGGCGACCAAGAAGCACACATATTTCGTTACCGGCGAGCATCTTTTAAGAACGTGGTTCGGGCCGATACTTGACTGGGGCATCCATCCAATACCAGCACCTAGAGGTGCTAACCACATCAAAATGGTTATGGATGTCATGTCGAGATTGAGAGAAGGATATAACGTTTCATTCTGGCCAGAGGGATGCCGTTCATTCAATGGCGAGACTCTCCAGGTTGGACTCGCAATCGGAAAGATGATCAAGGCAGCTAAATGCGCGCTTATCACATACCGCACCACCGGTGGATATTTCGTCGCACCACGTTGGGCCTACAACTTCAGAAAAGGCCAGATGTACGGAGAAGTGAGAGGCGTGTACTCATCTGAGCAACTTTCAAAGATGACCGACCAGGAAGTCACGGACATCATCAATAGAGATTTATACGAGAACGCTCAGAGACATCAGGAAGAGCTGCGTTATAAATATAGGGGCAAGAACCTTGCGGAAGGCCTTGAGAACTACCTCATCATCTGCCCTGAATGCGGTTCATATGACTCAATGGTTTCCAAAGGAAATCACTTCGAATGCACATGCTGCCACACCGATGGCATCTATGATGAATATGGGCAGTTGATCGGAGATAAACTCAAGTTCAATAACGTCTATGACTGGGGCGAATGGCAGAAGAAGAAATTCGATGAGGATCTTGAAGATAAGGGCGATGATGAACTCTTATTCAAGGATACGGACTTAATACTCTACGAGGTTCAGCAGGAAACACACGAGAGACACGACTTGGCAAAGAACCAGGAAATGCTTATCTATAAAGATAGGATGGAAATAAACGGCAGAATATTCAGATTCAGCAAGATCCGCTTCTTCTCTCTCCTCTACTTCGGAAAGACTGTTCTCTTCACAACAGAAGAAGGATACTTCGGAATCACCGGAAGCCACTTCCACGCCTGGAAAATCGAAAAGCTCTATAACCGAGCGGTCGAAAACAGCAAAAAACATATAAGAGGCTAATAACCTCTTTTTGTTTATAATAAAGACATGAATTGGTTAAGTATTCTGTTCGCATTATCCATTACGATTCTCTTTGAACCGGTATTCATCTCCATGCACAACAAATGGAGCTTAAAGGTTTATTTAACGAGTCTCTTGTCCAACATAGTCCTCAACGCAGCAATGAATGTCATTTGGCTTTGGGTATTGCCTGGCAATGTCATATTTTTAGCATGTTACGAAGTGTTCACCGTAATAGTCGAATTCCTCTTGATCCACTTCTTATGCAAGGTGAGCATCAAAAAATCGCTACCTTTCGTAATTGTTGCGAACGTAGCGACTTTAGGTGTTGGTTTGTTGTTCTCAACGGTTATTGGAATCGGTGAGTTGGCAATGATAATCATTACCGCTATAGCGTTATTGTTAACAGGCTGCTTTCTTTTTCTTATTCTTTTTAACGATATCGCGAATAAGGAAAACGATGCCAACGATTATTCCGCCAACAAAGATTAAACCCAATAATCCGATGACTATTATATATGCGGCGGCCGTGCCAAAGATGGCGACCAGAATGCCGTCGAATGAACCGTGATTGTCCTGATAATAACTGCTTGTCACAGGCAACTGCTTGACACTAGAGATTTCTAGCTTGCTGACATCCACTCTTTTGTCTAATTCAAAGGAATAAGAACCAGCGGTTATATTTTTGTTATAGAAACTATAAGTTTCTTCTTCATATTTCACCGTGTAGATAATCGCGGTGTTTTTAATCGTTGGTTGACCATCTTCAAGATCCATGTTGAATGAATAACTGTAGCAGCTGCCGTATTCAGGGCTCCCACCACTTTGAACTGCACCCCATTCCACATCGTTGAATCGGAGTTCGGTATCTTTCACGCCAACGTAAGCAGAACCTCTAGTCGTTATTCCTTCAACGTAAGCAAAATCCTCACGGAAAAACAGAGTGGCTTTCTCGCCTGGAGCAATGACTCTACCGTATGAAAGCGAATCCCCATGCACGTTAGATCCGGTGTTTGATGCACCGACAAAATAGAAGGAACTGGCCAAAGCATATCCGGTGCCTGTGTTGGTCACTTCGAGAGAGTGGTATTTTCCGCCCTCCCATTCGTGTTCTTGCCAATTGGTATACGAAAACGAATCGTATTCTTCTAAAGCAGAAGCGTATTGCGGAGCTGGTGCATTCGCTAGAAGGAATGGGAGCCCCAATGTTAGTAATGCTAATCTCTTTTTGTTCATACCTTACTTCTACTACAAGTAATTCAAGATTTAAAGCGCGTTTTTTTGCTATGCAAAGAGCACAGTAATCAAGGCCATCATATCCTCATGACTGACAAATCCTTCTATTTCGTAAAGGTATTGTCCGCAGTACTCTCTGATCCTGTTGCCATCAACTTCGTACAAGTATTGTCCGCAATAACGTCTTACTCTTCTTCCGTCGAATTCAAGAAGGTATCTACCGCAGTATTCCTTGATGATGTCGCCGGAGAACTCGTATATATAGTTTCCACAGTAACGGCGGAGTTTTCCTCCTCCGTACTCATATAAATAGTTGCCGCAGTACTCTCTGATCTTTCCGCCGCCTATTTCAAGGATGTAATTGCCACAATATCTTCTAACTCTAGCCATATGTAAACCTCTTTCCTATATTCTATCAAATATCGATTGCATCGAAAGATACTATATTTTAATAGACACTGTGTTTATAATTGTTTAAGAGGCAACAGATGAAAAAAGAAGACGCGAGAATCAAAGCGACAAAACGTTCTTTGGAAATAGCTTTAATCCAATTGTTAAAGATAAAACCTGTGAACGCGATATCCGTCAAGGAACTCTGTGATAAAGCAGGTATCAGCAGAGGTACTTTCTACCTCCACTACAACACTCTGAGTGATGTCCTTTTAGATATAGAAGATAGATATATCGCAAAAGTGTCGGCAATCACAAAAGAGCAGTTCGCAAGCAGGGTGAACCGCGAAGAGATGTTCAAAAACCTTTTTGAGGCTTTATTCAAGGATGAAGAACTCGAGTTCGTCATTTTTGGCGTTAACGGGGACCCTCACTTCAATAAGAGAGTTAAAGATGCGACGAAACCTTTGATTGTCAAATTCTATTCCTCGCTTGTCCCAGGGCTCACAGAAGAACAATTGTCTCAGGCGTATGACTACTCATTCTACGGCTCTCTACCGATCATCAGAGAATGGCATGAGAAGAAACAGCCGGTAGACACGCTTGCAAAGCAACTTAACGCATACGGTAAGGCTGTGCTACTCGCAACAAGAGATTTGAAATAAGGCTCATTGAAGCCTTTTTCTTTTGCTTTTGTTTTAAAGCGTTTAAGCCAGATGATTTAAATTCACGTGAAAGTGAGTGATTGGGTGTGAGATTGCTCTCAAACCGTCCATTTGCATAAGAAAAACCCCTTCAGATTAGTGAAGGGGTTGATCTGTTTTTAAGCTTCTGCTGCTTCTCCAGCCTTTTTGAGGTCGAGGAACTTCTTGATTGCGAAGAATCCCCAGACTCCTAAGCCTGTCACTACAGCTGCGTCAACGACGTACATGACAACTTCCCATGTTGGTGTGCCATATCCGAGGACATCGACGTTGAGGGCATTTGAGTTTGCATATGCATAGAGTGTTCCATGTGTTGCATCTCTTAATGCGATTACGTCTTTAGGATCATCTGGATTTGCATCGTTCCAGTAGAAGTCTTGTCTTGATGCCAAGTTGACGTTTCCGCCGGCATAGCATTCCATCTTACATCCCATGTAGAGGGTGCCATCGTTGTAGTCGCAGATGACGACTCCGTTGAAGCCCCACTCATTTCTAAGAAGTTTTGTTAAGAGGGTGTATGAGCCACCAGCCCAGGTTCTACCTAAACGGTTGAATGAGGACATGATGCCTGTGCACTTGCCGTTCTTGACTGCAAGTTCGAATGGTCTTAAGTAGATTTCTCTCATTGACTGCTCTGTTGCCCATGTGCAGACACCGTTAGTTGAACGGTTTGTCTCCTGGTCATTAAGAGCGAAGTGCTTGAGTTCTGTGATGACACCTTTTGATCTGCATCCGATGATTTCCTGTGTAGCCATCTGGCCTGAGAGGAATCCGTCTTCTGCGAAGTACTCGAAGTTACGTCCGCCGAATGGCGATCTGTGGATGTTGACAGCTGGAGCATACCAACCGGTGTATGGGATGCCATCCTTGTCGCCAAGGAGAGCTTCATTACCGATGGATTCGCCAAGTTTCTTCATGATTTCCTTGTTCCATGTGCAGCCAAGCAAAGCTTCACCTGCATATGAGCATGTCTTGAAGTATGTTTCCTTCTCCATGAAGTTTGTCCATCCAACCGGTCCGTCAGAGTCGTTTGTTCTTGGCTTTCCGATTGAGAGGATAGCGTTGGTGTGGAATGCGCCTTTGTTGAACATGTCGAGCATTTCCTGGAAGGTGATTCTATCCAAGAGGGTCTCCCATCTTGGGTCGTTGTAGTCAGCGCCGATCAAGTCGCGGAGTTTGATTAAGCCATCATCTTCAGAGATTTCTCCGGAAGCCACTTCTTCAGCTACGCTTGATGCCTCTTCAGCATTGAGCTTTGGCTGTGGGAATGTGTCATCTGGTCTATTTGGCTCTGTTGACTTGAGTTCATCAAGGAATGCGGCATCGACATCTTTCTGCTCTGCAGTTCTTGTCTGAGGCCATGTTCCTTCCCAGTCAGTTCTTGAGAGCTGTGTCTGGAGCTGATCGTCAACATCGTCGAATAAATTCTCGATTTTTGTTCCTGTGACGTTGTCGTTCTCATATTTATGAGAAGCATCGAGTGTCATATCAATTGTGTCAATTGCTTCATGAGCGTTCTTGGAAACGTGGAATGTATACTGGCCACCTTCTAATTCCCAACCCTTGAAGCCGTTTGCGTTCTTGTCATAACAGTCGTATGAAGCGATTGTGTATGGGTCGACTTCAACTGACACCTTAGCCTTTTTGCCAGGTTCGATGAGAGGTGTCTTCTCGAATCCGCATAAGACTTTGTATGCTTTTTCGATTCCGCCTGCCGAATATGGAGCAGTTGCATAGATTTCAACCACTTCTTTTGAAGCAACGGAGCCGGTGTTCTCGACTTCAACCTCGATTGTGATCTTCTTGGTTGGGTCGATCTTTGAGTTATTGAGTTTAGTTTTGTTTGTGACGTTGTAATTGAATGTGGTGTAGCTAAGACCATATCCGAATGGGAATACAACATTGTTCTTGTACCACTCTTCACCATCGGTTAATCCTCTGGTTTCGTAGTAACGGTATCCGACATAGATTGATTCTTCGTAGTCAACGAAGTAGTAAGCCTTGTTTCTGCCACCACTTGTGTATCTGTCGCCGTTTGTTACGCGGTTGTTGCCAAAGTTGTTCCATGTTGGGTCTTTCTTGAAGTCTCTGGAGTAGGTGTCGCAAACCCTTCCTGATGGGGAAACGTTTCCGTTGAGAATCTCTCCAAGAGCCATGACTCCTGACTTACCTGGGCCAGCCATCCAAAGAGCACCGTCAATCTTCTCCTGATATGCATAGTGTGTTGCATCATCGAGGAAGCCGAGTTCCATGGCTGCTGCCGAGTTGATAAGAACGATGACGTGGCTGAATCCGCCTTCACAGACCTCTTTTAAGAGGTCAGTTTCATTCTGGTCAAGCTGTAAGTAATGGTCGTCTCCGTTTCTTGCGCCTTCGAGCTTATTACCGCTCTTATCAACGCAAGTTCTTGGAAGGTCAGCGCCTTCGCCACCGATACGGGAGAAGACGACGATAGCGGCGTCATTATATGCTGAATATGAGTTTTTGACGGCGGTGTCGTATTTTTCAACAGGTGTTTCCCCTGTGTCGAATCCTGGGACACCACCACTGTTCATACCTGGGTTTTCAGCACGTCCAGAGCCGGATCTTGAGCTATCTTTATAGAACTTCTCCAATTCTGGGTTTGTCTGGAAACCTGCACCTTTGAGTGAGTCATAAAGGTTTTTGGTGTACTCATCGACAGTAACGCCGCCTGAGCCCGAACCACCATAAACCAAATTAACTGAGTTTTTGCCGAAAACAGAAACTTTTGCCCCGTTAGCAAGCGGGAGAGCGTTGTTCTTGTTTTTAAGCATGACAACGCCTTCTTTTGCAAATTCGACGTTGAGAGCGTTTGATTTCTCAAGAGCCTCATCCTTGGTCTTGTATTCGCCTTCATAAGCGATTTGGTTGTCGCCACCGGAAGCGAAGATTGGTTTTCCTTTGCCCAAAAGAATCGAAACGAGTTCATTATATGGGCCCTTTGCCATGACGTTAGCGGTGACGCCTACGCCGATAGCGAAAACAGAAACTGCCGCCCAAGTGATTAGACCTGCGAGTTTATTTTTCTTTTTCATTTGTTTACCTCAACAGATGATTAAGCCTTGTATGGTTTTTTATTTTCAATTGGATCCCAAGCCAACTTTGTCGTTGTCTTGAGTTTGATGCAGTCGATCATTGGAGCTGTAGCGTACATTGTACCTGCCATAGGCTCCTCGTTTGTGGTCATGAGTTCGATTGTGTTCTTGCCCTTCTTGAGTTTGAGGGTGTCATTAACTGGGAAGTCTTCGAATTCCTTGATCCAATCAGTTGAGAGGTCGGTGTTGCATGGGCCGATTGCGATTTCTTCATATGAAACCTTGGTTCCGTTGCATGTGACGGTGAACATATCATCATCAAAGACAACACCTTCAAGGACTTCTCCTGATAAACGCATCTTGAACTCAGCATCTGCATCCTCATCTGCCCAAATGTCGAACCAGATTGATAAATCGGTGACGTACATATAGGAGATGAACAATCCGTCTGACGCTTTTCCCGAGCCGTCCCAGTCTGTGCAGATAGCGCCTGCCATCTGTGCACCACCTGAGTAGCCTGCACCGACGAAGTCATCAAGGTCTACGCATTCTGCTTCGAAAACATAGAATCCGGCATCGTCTTTCTTTGGCTCTGTGTGGCCATCGGTTTCATGTGGCCCATCTTCTCCTGCTGGATCAGATGAAGCAGGCTTATCTTCAGAAGATGAGGTCTTCTGCTCTGAAGAGGTCTTCTCCTCAGAAGAAGGCTTTTCCTCAGAGGAAGTCTTCTGCTCTGAAGAGGTCTTTTCCTCTGACGAGGCTGGTTTTTCTTCAGATGTAGAAACCGGTTTTTCCTCGGATGTTACTGGCGCTGGCTGAGATGTCGCTTCAGGTGGTGTGCTGGTCTTTGGATCAGCTGGTTTTTCACCGCCGCCGCATGATGCGAGAACTAAAGCTGCGCATGCTCCGAGTATGAGTTTGTTGATTTTCATAACTTATTCCTTTCTGTGGTTTATAAGCCAATAAAACTTTGGCAGTAAAGTTGTTACACTCCACCACCAAAGTTTTTGTTTTGTTATTTAGAAGTGAAGATTAGTCTTCTTTTTTCTTCTTAGTTGCGATAGCAATGCCGATTCCAGCAAGAGCTGCGATCATTGAAGATGAAGCGATGATTGAGCCGCCGCATCCTGCGCCGTCCTTACCGTCAACACCATCCTTACCGTCTTTGCCGTCTTTACCGTCAGCACCTGGAG
>DCHU01000052.1:0-6312 GCA_002314915.1 Caryophanales bacterium UBA1744 | reverse complement strand
CACCTGGAGCACCTGGCTGTCCGTCAGCACCGTCTTTACCGTCTACGCCGTCCTTACCATCTTTACCATTCTTGACTTCGATTGATGTTCCGTCGCTGAATGTGATGATGTATCCGTCGTCTGTTGGAGTGACGCTGACAATTGTCTTGCCCTCCTCTGGTTCTTCGACTGGGTCGCCTTCTGCAACAGTGATTGTGAACTGGTCATAGTATCTTGATACTCTCCAGCCTGAACCTGCCTGAGCATAGAGTGTGAATGTGTATGTGCCAGCCTTTGTTGCCTTACCTGAGATGACACCGTTTGAGATTGATAATCCTTCTGGTAATTCACCTTCGATAACGGAGATGTTTGTTCCTGGGTTTGTTGTGCCAGCCTTGCCGACTGTGAGTTCAACGTTATCGCCAACCTTGATTTCTGGGATTTCTCCGAGTGTCATGACGCCTGAACCAGCGATTGTGACTTCCAAGTCAACCGTCTTAGAGACCCAGCCATCGAGAGCGACACGGACTTTACCTGAGAATGTGCCAATCTGAGATGGTGTTCCTGAGAGTTTGCCAGTAGAGCTTAATGCGACACCTGCTGGGAGAGAACCGGAGATGAGTGTGCAACTTCCTGCTGAGACAGCACCGATTGATGTTGCATCAACGAGTGATGCAGTCAACGCTGTTCCGACCTTGCCTGTGACTGTAGCTGCTGGGAGAGCGTCTGTATATCCGTTCTGCATACCGTTGTTGTTGCAGTGTACATAGAAGATCTGCTTAGCAGTTTCACGGACTGCCCACCACTGTGTATATGACTTTGTCGAGAGAGTCTTTGCTGCGTGTTCTTCAGCATTAGCTGAGACCATGACGCAGTTCTCTGCTTCGGACCAATCGCCGTCGATTGTACGTCCTTCATCTTTCCATGAACCGAGTGGATAGACACCGGCACGGAGCAATGAGTCTGCAGTACCTGACTGGAAGTATGAGGTACCATACATATCTGTATTTGAAGCGCCACGGAATCCGAATTCATTTCTCATGATTTCGTATGCCATATAGTTACCAGCATCAGCGCCGCCGATACGGTTGAATGCTGCCATTGTGCCGTTGAGGTTAGCTTCCTTGACTGGAAGTTCGAACTGCTTTAAGTAGATTTCACGGATTGCCTGCTCATTTGCCCATGTGCAGATACCATATCTGTCCTGCTCCTGGTCGTTCATGAAGAAGTGCTTTGCATAGACGTGGACACCCTTTGACTGAGCACCGCCGATGACTGCTGCTGCAATCTTACCGCCGTGAACACCGTCCTGTGAGTAGTACTCAAAGTTACGTCCTGCGAGAGGGTTACGGTGTGTGTTCATAGCTGGACCATACCAACCGTTGATTCCTGCTAAGAGTGATTCGTTACCGACATATAAGCCCTGCTTTCTTGCGATCTCAACGTTCCATGTGGAAGCGATGTTGACTTCGCAGAGCCATGGCTGACCTGAACCGAGGGCTGTGCCACTTGCCTTTAACTGTGCAGGGCCGTCGTTATCGATTGTTGCAGCCTTGCCGACTGAGTTGATTGCCTGGGTTGAGAATGAACCGTTTGAGACAACCTGTTTGATTTCAGCGTATGAGAGCTGGTTCATGAATGTTTCCCATGAAGCATCCTCATATGCAACGCCTGTCATATCCTTTAACTGGATTGCTGTCTTGCCGTTTTCACGAGCTGCGACCTGATCAGCTGTTGCCTGGGTCTTGCCTACGCCCCATGATGCATCCTTGTACCATGGATCTGTTTCCTTGTCTTCGTATGCATAGTCAAGTTCCTGGCCATAGAGTTCATCGCAGAATTCCTGAGTGAATTCTCTGTCTTTGACCTCTGGTGCCTTAGGGAATGTTCCCGCTAAGTCATGACGTGATGTGTAGACGAGTCCGGATGTTCCATCCTTCATGATAGAAGCACGTCTATTTGTGTTCCACTTGTCATCCTGTGAGAAGACTGCCTTGATTTCTCCGCCTGTCTTTTCATCGTTTGTGATCTTGACTGTGTTATCAACAGTGTAATTTGCTGTTGCCTTGACTGTATGTGAGTCTGAGCGAGCTGTGATCTTGAGGCTTCCTGCTTCAAGTTCATAACCCTGGTGTGAGTTAGCGTTAGCGTCGTTGTAGTCGAATGAAGCTAACTGCTGAACTGTGAGTTTGAATGTTAATGTCTGTGATTCACCTGGAGCGAGGAGCTTTGTCTTCTGGAAGTCGACGAGGTTAGCTGCTGCCTTTTCAATTCCGCCATCGTGGTATTCAGGTGATGAGTAGATCTGGACAACTTCCTTACCTGCACGTGAGCCTGTATTTGTGATCTTGACGCTGACTTCAACGACTGAATCCTTTGTCCAGTTTGTGATTGTGTTCTGGGTCATTTCCCAGCTGAATGTTGTGTATGAGAGACCAAAGCCGAATGGATAGACAACACCAGTTGATCTGTTGTAATACTGGTCCGTGACGCCTTCTGGGAGAGTTCCCTTTTCTGCTTCATATCCGATCTTTGGATCTGTGAGAACACCTTCTGCTGCTGCTGTTTCATACCAGCGGTAGCCCATGTAGATGCCTTCTTCGTAGTCAAGTGTTGTTTCTTTCTGATACTTTGACTTTGCCTGGTTTCCGTCTGGAGCGATAACGCCATGTGCAGGGATTGATGTCTTGCCGTCTGGTGCTAATGTTGATTCAGCGACCTGGCTGTTGCTTCCGAAGTTCTGCCATGTTGGATCCTTCTTGAAGTTTGCTGCCCAAACGTCGACTGTTTTACCTGATGGGTTAACTGTACCATTCATGATTTCGCCAACAGCCATCATACCGACGTCTGCTGTTAAACCAACCCAGAGGATACCGCCGATTCTTGGATCGTCCTGGACTTCTGCCAATTCCATAGCAGCTGGTGAGTTAACAACGAGAACGACCTTTGAGAATCTCTCTGCAACATAGTTGATTAATTCTTTTTCACCGTCCTGAAGCATCAAGACGTGATCTGTTGCATCTGAGTGACCAGAAACGCCTGAGACCTTGTTATCAGTAAATTCTGAACCTGTACGTGAGACAACGATAAATGCTGCGTCGCCGAAGATATCATATGAGCCTTCTGCTGTTGTTAAGACTGATAATGGCGCTTCTGGAGTCTTGTCACTTCCAAGACCTGCGACATATCCGTCATAGATGTCTCTGACTAAGTGGTTTGTCTGATAGCCTGCTGCCTCAAGTGAATCATAGATGTCTTTTGGATCTGTGTAAGATGATGATCCTGATCCTGATCCACCTCTCTGCTCATTGCGTGATCTCTGTCCGAAGACTGTGACCTTCTTAACGCTTGATGCGAATGGGAGCATGTTATCTTTATTCTTTAATAAGATATTGCCCTCCCTAGCAATTTCGACGTTGAGCTTTCTGCCTTCTGCTACAGCATCTGCGAGGGTGCTGAAGTCAGCAAAAAACTTTTTGGCTGCTCCTTCTGCCTTAACTTCGGAAGTTGGACGGGTGCCTGCTAAACCAATGCAACCGACAATGCCGAATAAAGCAACTGAAAGACCTAAGCCGAGCTTTTTCGAACGATTTGATTTCATTCTTTTCTCCTTTTATTTTTGGGGTATGCGCCCCTTATATGTTTTTCAATCTATACGAAACAAATTAAAAATGTGCAGTTCGTGTCATAAGTGTTGCAGTTCGTGTCATAAGTGGTCATTTTCCAAGATAATCGGACTACTTGCGCAAGATGGTACCGTTTCCAATTGTAGGGAACGACTTCAAGATCTTGCGAATAAGTGTTCTTTTTCTGCGGGAAACAGGTATTGAGTGTCCAGATATTTCAATAGCATCTGGAGTCATCTTCTCAATGTGACGTTTATTGACGAGGAAACAATCGTGACATTTGAAAAAACCCAGTTCTTCTAACGCTTCTTCGTATTGTTTAATTCTTCCTCTGCCCTGTATTTCATCGCTGTTTTCCATATGGAAAGTGAGAGTGTGGCCCAACACTTCTATATATTGGATTCTATGGGTGAGAAGCCTCTTATATTCATTTTTCTTTTTCAAATAAATGCATGATCTTCTAAAGAACGTCGAATAAGTGACAAGTCTATCAATCATCATCGGCAGTTCTTTTTTAAGATTAGAGCGGACAATGGCGTAGAATGCGCGATATTGGAATGCCAAAAGAGCATCTTCCGGTTTATTAACTATCAGAATATAAGGAGGCGTTACGTATTCGTTGAAAGAGGCGCGTTCAAGAGAATCCAACGCTCCGCTTTTCGGGTCGCAAATGTCGATTAAGACATAATCAAGAATACTCATGTCCCCTTCAAGAAGGCCATTGAGATTTTTTATTTGAAGATAGTTAATCGATTCCCCGGCTTTTTCATTCAACTCGCTAGCATACGAGACGAGTTCTGAAACTAATTGAGCATCTTTGCTGATAATGGCAATTTTCAACACAAAACAATACCTCCCACAGAATGCGGTTTTTTGTCATAAGTGGTTCATTTCTTGTAATAAGTGTATACATTTTGCAAAGAAAATGACACCAATAACTGCTTTTCGTCCCGTTTTTCTGCATTTTATCACACATGCGCATATACATCAGTGAGTTAATGCGTGCGTAAATTAATAAAAAAGAAAAGAAAAAACAGGACCATTTCTGATCCTGTATTCTTCAATTTTGGCCCGCTCTACACGACTCGAACGTGTGACCCCAGGCTTAGAAGGCATGTGCTCTATCCACTGAGCTAAGAGCGGGTGCTAATTAACGCAAACTTAATTGCGCCTAAATAATATATACACTTTGGTCACGGGTATCAACTTTAAAGTGACTGAATTTTTGCAAAAAGTGCTTTTGCCACCTCATCAGGGAGCAATTGGCGCAATTCCTCATACGTAGCGGATTTAAGAGAATCAATTGTTGGGTAGTGTTTGCGGAGCATTTCCTTTCTCTTCTCTCCCACTCCCGGTATGTCATCAAAGAGCGAAGACTTCATATTCTTGGCCCTTTCTGATTTGTGGAACGTTATCGCAAAGCGATGCACCTCATCCTGCATCCTCATAAGCAGGAAGAACAATGGGGATTTAGGGTCGAGAGGATATACGTTTTCATCCTTGTCGATTATGCCGGATGTCTGGTGTTTGTCATTCTTGAAAAGACCATAGACAGGGATATCCACTCCTGCTTTTTTAAGTCCGTCTATTGAGGCATGAACCTGGGTAAGCCCACCATCTGCGAGTATTAAATCCGGATAAGATGAACCCTCTTCTTTAAGTCTGGAGTATCTTCTATAAACAACCTCTTCCATAGAGTGGTAATCGTCGCCCGCATCTTTTTCACTTAAATGGAATTTGCGGTACATGTTCTTGGCTTTCTCGCCATTGATGAAGCAGACCATCGCACCTACCGGGGACGAACCTTGTAAGTGAGAGTTATCAAACAGTTCGATGCGGTAAGGCATTTCGATATTTAACAGTTTTGCAAGTTCATCAAGCAAAGCTTGGTTGTTGTCATTTAATCTTGCTGACATGAAGTGAGCATCAAGGCCTTGCCTTGCGTTCAATGCAGCCATATCAATTTGTTCAAGGAGTCTACCTTCCTTTGGAGTGATTACTCTAGCCTCTGGATAGATTGAAAGAAACTCTTCCTGGAATCCAGGAACGTTGCAGGAAATCTCAGTTGGAAGGTCATTCATCTGGTAGTAGCGTTCGATGAGTTCAGTGATCATTTCATCAATGTCTCCGAAGCCTTGGACAACCTGAACGTGTTTTCCTAGTAACAAACCTTTTCTATACGTCAAAACGGAGAGGGAAACGTATCCTTCTCTTTCGGCATAGGCGAATACGTCTCTGTCGGTTCTGTCGGTGCTGAGTTCAACCGTTTGCTTTGCAATGGTTCTCTCTAAAGCGCCTAAAGTGTCTTTGTATGACTTGGCGTCTTCGAAACGAAGTTCCTCCGCAGCTTCCATCATCTTCTCTTTGAGTTTACGTTTGACTTCGTCGGTGTTACCGTCCAAAAAGCCTTTTATAGCCTCATAAAGCTCTTTGTAAGTAGATTCCTCAATTTTGTTAACGCAAGGAGCGAGACACTGATTTAGGTGGTAATAAAGGCATTCTTTCTTGCCGAGGTTCTTGCATTTTCTCGTCGGATATATGGAATTGAGCAAATCTATGGTCTTATATGCATCGCCTGCGTTAGGGAATGGGCCAAAGTAAAAGTAACGTCTATCAGTTGCGCGTCTGGCCACGGTTAGATAGGCGTCGCTTCTTCTGAGAGCAATATATGGATAATGGGAATCATCCATGAGCATGATGTTGTACC
>DCHU01000025.1 GCA_002314915.1 Caryophanales bacterium UBA1744 | reverse complement strand
TGATAGTAAACGCTCCTTTCGAATCATCCGTATTAACCTTTCTAGCTAAATCAGGACAATAGATGATAGGGAACTCAAGACCTTTAGAGGCATGTATGGACATGAGCTGAACACCACTGCCGCCACTGCCTGACGATTTAACTTTCATTTTAAGTTCATATTCATCGAGGTCATCGAAATACTTGACGAATTCAGGGAAGGAGCCACCAATAGAATCAATGTTGGCTGCTACATTAACTATCGCCCTGAGTTTTTCGTAGTTGTCTTTAACGTCTCCAATTTTCTTAAGGTTATCGACAAATGGGAACATATGTAACATCTCGATTGTCGCATCTTTGACGGACATCGTGTAAAGTCGGTTTCTATTTTCCCTAACCGTCTCAAATAACTCGGAAACCTTATAGGCTCCAGATTTAACAGATTCGAATATCTCCTTGTCAGTTTTTGAGAATACGTAACTTCTCATAAGGGATACATAAGAGAATTTTTCAATGTCAGGATCGTATTTCTCCACTCCGTCAATCGAATTAAACAATCTCAAAAGGGAGACAAAAGTCATGGAAACATCATCCATTGATAAGTCTGAATCTTCCGAAACAGCTAAAGGAATCTTTGCTTCAGCGAACACGCGTTTGAATGCATCGAAATGTGATTTTCTGGAAATGAGGATAGCAAAATCTGATGGAGTACAATCCCTCATCTCTTTGTTTGCGCCAAGCACTTGATAATGGCTCTCAACCTTGGAGATGACGTCATTTGCGATAACCATTGCCTCTCTTTCAGGGTCGGTCAAATGAGATTTTTCGTCTGGATCATCATAAATAATCCAATCTAGGTTATGTTCGTCACTACAGGTGCTGCCATATAAGTCTTTATTGCCCCAATTGAAACAATGCCCATTGGAGTAATCAACTGAGCCAAGTTTGCTCGACATACATGCGCCAAATAGATTATTAATATCGTCAACAACCTCTTTTCTTGAGCGGAAGTTATCTTGAAGCTTGATTAAAGTACCACCTTCTCCGGAGCCGTACATGTCGAACTTACCGGAAAAAATGCTTGGTTCTGCATTTCTAAAACGGTAGATGGATTGTTTGATGTCACCAACCGCAAATACATTATCGTTTGCGATTGCGCTAATAAAGTCTTCCTGAAGTTGGTTTGTATCTTGGTATTCATCGAGCATGATGAATTTGTACTTTGATTTGATTTCTTGCCTAATCGATTCATCAGATACGGCTTTGCAAGCCATGGAGAAAATGTCAGAGAAAGTCCATGATGACGTAGCTGTCTTGTAAGCAAGAAGAATCACATCAAGTTCGATAGACAATCTAAGCAATGGCGCGATGTCATCCAAGGTCTCGGCAAGTCTTGCTCTCTGGTTGGAAGAATCGCCAAACAATAATGCGAGGGAGATGCAGCCATTTAATGTATCCTTTGCGTTTTGGCGAATACTCTTTGTTATCTCATCTGTCGTGAATGTCTTTGTAAGGCGTTTGAACTGAAGGGACTTATCCGTTTTAGCCAATGTAGCTTTTTCATAGAAATTGTCATACGAACCCAGATCGACAAAGTTCTCGATGACCGTTGAATCCATGTCGGCGAGATTGGTGTCTGGATACAGTTTCGTAATGTCAATCGCCATGCGGACATGTTCATTAATGTTGTCGTACAACGCTTCAAGACAACCGTCCACAAATTCCTTGTTAACAACGGATTTGGCAAGGAAGGCGTACGCTTCTTCTCTATTTGAGGACTTATCTACAAAATCCTGAATCTTTGAAACAAGATTGATGACATTCTTATCATTCTTGATGCAGAAGTGTTTCATCATCTCACGGAATTTTGGGTCTACCGCGATAAGTTCTTCGGTGAGTTCCTCAATCCTGTCTCGTTTAAAAGCATCTAAATAAGTTTGATCCATAACATTGAAGTTAGGATCCACGCCTAAGAAATCTGCATATTTAATAACAATCTTCCTCGCGAAAGCATCGAAGGTTGTGATATCGGCCAGTTCTACCTGTTCCGACGCTTCTATCATTCCGTTTTCTTTAAGAGACTTACGAATTCTGGTCTTCATCTCATGAGCGGCTTTATTTGAGAATGTCAAAACAAGGAATTGAGAAATATCAGCCTGTTTATTCGCAATAATGTCCGTGATTCTCTGGGTCAAAACCGCTGTTTTTCCTGAGCCCGCACCAGCAGAAACGAGGAAATTGCCTTCACGAGAATCAATAGCCAGTTTTTGATTATTCGTCCACGCCATGTTTCTCCTCCTCGTCATCTAGTCCTTTAGGTTTTACAACCCTTCTAATATCTTTGATATTGCTATAACAAATAGCCTTGAGCTCGCAGTGTTCGCATGCAGCTGACTCATTACCAATCTTTATAGGAGAGATTTCGAAGTTGCCTTCCATGATGTTTTTGTCCACATCTAAAACAACTTCTTCCGCCCTACTCGCCAATTGATCCAATTGTTCTTTGTTCTTAACTCGTCCAAATTCAGCCTGTGATTTCTCCGAGAAATTACCTTCTTTATTAGTCTTGCAGCCTTTGATGTAAGTCGATCCTGCGTAATAAGGGTCCAAGGCAAGCAAAGGGTCTTTCTCAGAGATAAAAATACCGTCGAGCTTAAAGGAAGAATCGACTAACTCTCTGTACGTCTTCTTGCCATCGCCACTGAGGTCCATGCTCAAAACAGGAGAGATAAATAAACCGGTTAGTTGTTTATCCTTTAACCTTGCATCATGCTTTGCGAAATAGGCATAGAACGGAAGTTGAATAGAGAGTCCGAAATACAACTTTGCTTGATCGAATCTTTCGCCGCCAGACTTAAAGTCAATAACGGTATAGTATTGTTGCTCGTCGCCGAACTCCATAATCTTGTCGTATCTGCCGTTTATCTTTACATCCGGATTCGTTTCGAGTTTTTGCCTAAATGACGATTCGGTGGAAATAGATGGGTTTTTGATTTCTGCCTCATGCATCTTATGGAATTCCAATGCCTGGATTGCATATTCGTGAATGACCTCCAGGAAAACCATTTCCTTATTGGAGAAAGGCTCATCTCCTTCGATATTCGCTACAGCCTTGTTCCAAGACAACTCTTCATCAAAGAATCTGTCGTTATAGTAATCGGAAAGGAACATGTGATAAATATCACCTGCTCTGGAATTGAAGTTGCTACGGAAGCTATTAACGCCCAAAATCTTTCCAACAAAATAAGAGAACGGGCAGGAATTGTACACTTTGACCGACGATGGTGAATAGTCTCTTTTGAATATCTTTGGGTCCATCTCGAAGTTTTTAAAAGAATGGTCATATGTGTGGTAATCTGGCACTTCTACTGCTTTTTCCCATTCTTTTAATCTCTTATCAACAACTAAGAAATTGCGGTAACGATCCTTCATCATAGACAAGAACCAGGCGCCTTTATCATCGGAGTATTCGCGCTTTGAAATTGCGGATTTAACCGGATTTAGCCCAAGATTGCCAACGAATGAAGACTCAAAGTATTCAGCTCCGAAAGCCAGTTTCTTGAAAGATATAAATTTTACGCAGTCAGAGTTCAAAAGTGATTCGAGTTCCTTTTTTGATTCAGCGTTCTTATCTGCGCTTGTCAAGAAACCAAGAATTTTATTCTTTTCATCTGTAAGATAGGAACCCTCTTCAGACACTTTAGGGAACGTGCCCATAGAGAAGTTGACAATGTACACGTGCGAGCCTGCAGGAGCCACAAAAGATGTTAATCGCTTGACTATATTAGCCTTGCGAACTTTATGAGATGTTTTGGTCTTACATATATCGATAATTGTTTTAAGGTCATAGTCTGGGCTTCCCATAACTCC
>DCHU01000057.1 GCA_002314915.1 Caryophanales bacterium UBA1744 | reverse complement strand
AATATCACTATCGGAAACGATGTTCGAATCGGTGCAAACTCAACTGTCTTGGATGACATTGCGGATGGACAAGTAATGATAGGCTATAAAGGCAAACTCAAAGCCTCTTTGCCTGAGTATGTAATCTAGTCAAATTGGCATCACCACATTCAGGTGATGCCTTTTTATCACTTAGGCCGGTCCGTGGCCCGGCTAGTAGAACCTTGAGTTCGCGAGTCTCTCGGTTTATACTAAAGATGCTTTTGGGAGGACTACCCTAGGTTAGTCCCCTTTTTTATTTCCGCATCTTAACTAGAATTGTAATAATCAGCACGACCGCGATTGCGAAAGTGAGATACATAGCCTTCTTCTAGCTGCCAGGTACCACGGATTCCGGGGTAAGTTTTGGAAACCATAACGGGCCTCCACTAATATATAGAGGAGAATTTCCTATTTTTTCCCAAAAAGTTGCACTAAATATTAAAAAAGTGCGTATTATTACGCTTGAGGTAAATATATGAAATACGATAGATATGAAAATGAGATGTACGGTTCCTCAGGAACTGACGTAAAAGTTGAAACAATTCTAAATGAGGGTGAAACAGTCCTTTGGAGAGGAAAACCAAAGAAGTCCACATTTGTCCTTGAGAAATGCCTTGCAATGGCTCCATTCGCCTTGTTGTGGCTCTTAATTGATGGAGCAATCATCACATTCATCTCCATTCAGATAGCTAGTGATGAGTTCCCTCTCTTCTTGATTCCAATAATGGCGGTTTTCTTCTTGCTTCATTTGATGCCGGTTTGGATTTGGTTATCTCAAGTCCTTACAGCAAGCAAGAGATGGAAAAATACTGAGTATTATGTAACAGATAGAAGAATCATCATTAAAGGCGGCTTCATGGCAGCAAATTTTGTATCTGTTAAATACACCGAAATCTCCCATGTCAGCGTCCACGTTGGCGTTCTCGACAAGATGACTGGTGTTGGAGATGTCGTTATCACATCATGTATCAAAGGCGCCAACATCATCGATATTCAGGACCCATACAAAGTCTTTAAATTAATCGATAGAGCGGTGGTTGATATCCAGGCTGATATGCAGTTCCCAAATGCATTAAGACCAGATGAAAATCCTGGTTACAACACCTCTTATCACAAACACGAAGATTAATTCATTACACGTACTCGAGCGCTCGAGTGCATTATGCGCGTATGAAAAGGGACGATTGATTTCGCCCCTTTTATTTTTAGTTGTCTGATCTTGCGTATCCGGTTTTCATACCCTTGCTGCATTCAAGGGTAAGTGAGTTAAGAACCTTCTGAGATTCGGCTTTGCACATCTTTGCAAGTTTCTCGTTTGCCTCTTCAATGAGTTTGACATCCTTTGTCTCAGCAATCTTTGCATCATATTCGTTAAGGATTTCTCTGGCCTTGTTGAACACGGCCTTTTGATATCTTTCGACATAGATGATTGAGTTTCCGTAATGAGCGTCAGCCATATTGCCGATCAATCTTGTCGCCCAATAGAATGACTCTGTTGTGACATCGAGCGTTGTGTTGCTCACGTACTTAGGCATCTTTGATACATTGGTGTAGAGTGGTAATGCCGCATTGAATGCGTTGCATCCGAAACATAACCATTCAACGCCCTTGACCTCTTCAGGAACATTGTTTCTGATTTGGATGATACCTGTGACACCGGTTCTGTTAACGCCGATTGGTCTATATTTTCCCCTAACTCCGGTATCTTCGTGTGCATATGGGTTATAAGGAGTTCCCTGATAATAAGATGAGAGGATGTGTTTGACCTCCTCAACAGCAATCTTCCTTTCAGGAACTAATGACCATGGGATATCGTCCGACTCTGGAGTGAAGTCAGCATCTGGCCCATCCCATTTATATGTTCTTGGATTGAAGTATCTGCACATATACCATCCACGTGGTGTGTTGTAGACGTGGTCTGAGTCATCGTGAGAACCGAACACTAAACGTGGGTTGAACTTTCCGTCGTTATTCGCGTCTAAATGGTTCTTCTCAACGAATTCTTTCAAGTCTTTTGAACAGAGGAAGTCTTTTCCCTCTCCGAGTGCATCTTCCCAATCAAAATGGTCTAAGCCGAACTGGTTTGGCATAACAACGTACTTCTCTTCTGGGACACGTCTAGCAATCCAGTGGTGTCCTCCGATGGATTCTAACCACCAAACATCATTCTCATCGTTAAATGCAATTCCGTTCTGCTCGTATGTTCCATATTGCTCTAAAAGAGCACCCAATCTAATAACGCCTTCTCTTGCTGTCTTGATGTATGGAAGGGTTAAGACGACTAAGTCCTCTTCGCCGATGCCTACCGGCTTTCCGTTCACCATCTTGTGACATGGGTCTGCGCCTAAGACTCTTGGGTTTGATGTAATTGTCTCGGTTGCCGTCATACCGACGTTTGCGGCATTGATTCCTGTTGCGGCCCAGATACCGTGTTTTGGGTCAACGCTTGGACAAGCGGTGTATCTCATTGGATTGTCTGGCAGTTCAACCTCGACTCCTGAGATCTTACTCTTATATTTCTTTGGCTGTTTGTTTGGCTCGACAACGATGATTTTCTTAACATCGAAGAATCCATCATCGGTTCTTGCGATGATCGTTGAGCCGTCAATCGTGGCTTTTTTGCCCACTAATAATGTTGTGCAAGGCATACAAATACCTCCTTTGATTCTTTGTTAGTCTAGTTCTTATATTGATAAATACAAGGCATTTAACTGCAGATGATTGCAATAGTGATGGGTTTTGTTAACAAAAAGTATAACGTGGGCTATAATCGGAGCCATGGTCATAGAAAAAGTAATTAACAAGTTAAAAGAGTCTTATCAGCTCGACGAAATCGATATCGGGGAATATGCATCAATCAAAAAATTCCCAATGAAATTCAAAATCAAATCTTTCAAGGTTGGAGAAGTGGGATATGTATCAATCCTCAACATGTCCGCTATGTTTGGACTGATGAAGATGGAAACCGTCGTTTTCTCTCCTTTGACAGTGGATGCTCCTTTATTCAGTTTCGATTTCATCCAAGCGATGGGAAACGAAACGCTTTTGGTTGAAATCTACGACCTCACCGTCAACAAAGGAAAACCATATCCAAACCTTGTCGCCCTTAAAGATAAATATAACGATTTGCCACAATATGAACTTAAGCCATGCTGGTATGATCATTTGAGAGTGAACGGCACTCTTTCAAAACGCGGAAAAAAGCTTAGAGATAAGTTTGAAAATGCCGCAGACGAGTATCTCAATGAATTCATGAACATCATCAAGACTTCCGATGTCGTTGAAGAGCCACTCAAACGTGCAGAGATTAAATCCTATGTCGACGGCTTGTTTGACAAAGGCTCGCCAACAACAGAGCAATTCAATAAAATCCTCGGCGAAGAAAAGGCTAGAGATATGTATGGCAAATACATCTTCTTCAGCATCCCATTAGAGTAAAAATACGTCAAAAACCCCATGAAATCCGTTTTAAACTGCAAAAAATCCAGCAAATTCCTTATTTCTGCGCTTGTTCTAACGAGTGTAGTTTTTGCTGCTTCATGCAACAAGGAGAAGGAAAATCGAGCTGATTATGAGATAGGTATGAACACCGAATACGAGACTTGTTCTGGCCTTGAAAACGGTAACGGTAAAGAAGCGAAAGTAATCATCTTAATCGGCCAATCAAACTGCACCGGTTGCTCCATCACCTCTTATCTTAAAGACCAATCAACTCCTGAAGATTTCGCTAGGTATGAAGTGGGGTATCCAAACATTAAATGCAACTTCAATATCGACAATCACCGCAACTGCTCGGAAGGAGAATTTAGAACTACCGATCTCATGTGCGGTTCATATGAGGAAGAATTCGGTCCGGAGCTCGGCATGGCGGATTATCTCAACGCGAACATGCCTGGAGAAGAGTTCTATATCCTTAAATTCTCCATGTCTGGATACACCCTTAATTATCACTGGCTTTGGGAGAAAGAAAGAGGAGAGATTTACGACGCTGAAATGCTCTTCTTCAAGAATGCTTTGAACTACTTAAAAGATATGGACTATAACGTATCACTGGATGCTATATGCTGGATGCAAGGTGAAAGTGACACAACGGACTATAAGGCAAAGAAGTATTACGATAACCAACTCGCGTTTATGTCATATCTCAGAGAAGACCTCAAAGATTATTCAAATCCTAGAGGACTCTACTTCATCGATGCAGGCATCTCTGACTCTCCTTACTGCCTCCCTGGCTACCCAACGGTAAACAAAGCGAAGGAGAAAATATCCAAGTTATCCCCGCTAAACCTGTATTTTTCAACGATTGATAACGGTTTAACGACATTATACGAGCCATATTATGAGCCAGACCTTGGCCACTATGACGCTCTGTCCGAACTGAAACTCGGACACTTATTCGGCGAACAGATCGCCTCAATTTATGGAGGAAAATAACATGACATTAACAGGATTCATGGCATGGACCTGGGGCGGAAATAACTCCATCGGTCCTCAGATGTATAGCTGGTACCACATCATGTGGCTCATCATCATGGTGGGCTTATGCGTTGGCGCGGTACTCTTCGCTAAGAAATACAAAGACCCAAAAGTGGTGGACCGCACAATTCTGATCGTAGACGCAATTTTGCTCACGACAGAAGTGCTCAAACAGCTTATGTATCACATCGGATACTATGGCTATCTAAGAATTGATGTTCTTCCATTCTCTTTATGCTCTATTCCAATGTATGTAGCACTTGTAGGCTCGCTCGTGAAGAACGAGAAGGTCAAAAATGCATGCTATGGCTTCCTTGCATTCTTTGGAATCGTCGGTGGACTTTCTTCAATGCTCTATCCGGTGACCCTTTATACATCACTCATCTACACATCTATTCAGACAATGCTCTGGCACACCCTTTTGGTGGCTATGGCAATCTATATCATCGTCGCAAAAGATTATGGCAAATCGTTTAAGAAAGACGTAATTCCCGCATTCATCATCTTCGCAAGTTGCTCAATCATCGCAGTCGGATTAAACGAGCTCACATATCACGCATATCTTGAGCCAAGACAGACCCCAAATTGTAAGGTTGATAGAAACCCTGGTTCATATGAATTCTATAAATATGGATTTGAAGAGGATGGCAAGTTCTATTATCTCGATGAGAAGGATGGAGTGATCACCATCACCGAAAAATATGGAGAGGCAAATAACGTTGTCATCACATATCCTGGTGATGATTACTCGGTGTTCAATCTTAGATTCGACGATAACAACGGAAATGAGAAATACGTTGAAATCGACTCAAATAAAGACATTGTTTTAGTCGATAACCCTACAAATACATGGTCTTTTGCCTGGGTAACATCCGATAGAGCGGTATTTGCGATGAATGTCGATGGCGTGAACTATGCGATTGGATTCGATAATAACACGCTTAAATCATGCGATGTTGCAGCCTACACAGAAGGACAATTGCTCGGAGATTTCATCGATGGAGATATGCTAAGCGAAGGAGATGCTGCTAATTTCTTCTTCATATCAAATCACTGTGAGACACCAATCCCTGTACTCAATCTGATTCAACCTAAAGTGCCTTATCCAGTATTCGTTCTTATTTATATAGGAGGATTCTTCACGGTATCGTCCGCTATATGGGGAGCGACTTACGGAATAAGAAAAATAACAACCAAGAAGGAGCAATAAAGCTCCTTTTTTCTTTGAAATAATATAAGTTAGACAAAACTAACCGAATTGTGTTGACATTGTAGTTAGTCATAACTAATATATGTGCGTTAGTTTAGGCTAACTTAACAAGGAGGTAGCGCCATGCCCTTAGTTATTGCGCCAATTGATGTGGATGTGAGAATCGTAAAGATCCTCGTTGAAGACAAACTCAAAAAACATCTTGAATCATTAGGTATAACCATTAACTCCACCCTCAGAATCCTTTCCAGCAGCGGTGGCAATTGCATCATTCAGGTCAAAGATGGCCGTCTTGCGCTTGATAGGAATGTTGCTACCAAAATTCTAGTGGCATAGGAGGTAGGACATGCTAAAGAAACTAGATGAGTTCAAACAAGGCGAGACTGGCCTTATCAAAACTGTCGAAGGCGAAGGTAGACTCCGCAGAAGACTATTCGATATGGGCGTCACACCTGGAGCGGTTGTTACTCTAAGAAAGAAAGCTCCATTAGGCGATCCAATCGAGATCACCATCAGAAATTACGAGTTATCCCTCAGAAAAGCAGAGGCAGCACTCGTCACATTGGAGGTTGCTGAATGATGAAGAAAATAGCTTTAGCGGGCAACCCAAACTGTGGTAAAACCACTTTATTCAACGCTTTAACCGGTTCAACAGCGCACGTTGGTAACTGGCCAGGCGTCACTGTCGACAAGAAGACAGGCGTATATAAGAAATTAGATGAGCCAGTTGAAATCATCGACTTACCTGGTATCTATTCTTTATCTCCATACACACCAGAAGAGGTTGTCTCAAGAAACTTCATTCTTGATGAGCATCCAGACTGCGTCATCAACCTTGTCGATGCCACAAACATTGAAAGAAACCTCTATTTAACAACTCAGATATTAGAGATAGACGTACCAGTGGTCATCGCACTCAACATGGCCGATGTAGTCAAGAAAGACGGTGGCGTAATCGAGGTTGAACAGCTCTCAAAGAAGCTCGGTGTTCCAGTCGTTGAAATCTCCGCTTTAAAGGGAGAAGGCCTCGAAAACCTCATGAAAACGGTTGAAATCACCGCAAAAACACCTAGAAAAGGCGAAACTCTTCTTCAGGACAAGGAATTGATGCACTTGATCAAGGACGTAAACATCGCTTTCAAAGGAAAAGGTGTGGAGAACCCTTTGTTCCACTCAATCAAACTTGTTGAGAACGATGAGATTGAGACGTCTATGCATGAAGACCTCGTCGGAATGGTCAATGAATATAAGGCAACATTCAAAGACGACGTATTCGGCAATGACTTCGAAGCGTACATCGCAGACACTCGTTATAAATACATCAATAAGGAATTTGGCAACGTCGTCAAATCAAAAACAGGTGAAACAAAAGCTGAGAAAGCTACAAAATCAGACAAGATTGATAAGGTGTTGACCCACAGAATCTGGGGTCTTCCAATCTTCATCGCCATCATGTTCTTAATCTTCCACTTCACATTCTCAGAAGACTTGCTCTTCTTAAACGCAATCTTTGGATTAGAAGTCAAGAACCCTGCCCTTGTCAACATCCTCACAGGTATGGGTTATGAAGGAGAAGCCTTAGGCGGAATCCCATCTTTAGGTGTCTTCTTGCAGAGCTGGATGGGCTGGATTACAGGACAATTAATGTCTGGATTCCAGTGGATTTGCTCAGGATTCCAGGAATTCGGTGATGTCGCTGCAGAGGCAGCTTCAGCAACCTGGTATGGCGGACTTATCTGCGACGGTGTCTTAACCGGCATCGATGCAGTCTGCTCATTCATCCCACAGATCATGCTCCTCTTCCTCTTCATCGCCATCATGGAAGACACAGGTTATATGGCTCGTATCGCCTTCATCCTCGATAGAGCGTTCCGCAAATTCGGCTTATCGGGAAAGGCATTCATCCCAATGCTCACCGGCTTTGGATGTTCGGTCCCTGCAATCATGGCAACAAGAACTCTCGAAGACCAGAAAGAGAAGAACAGAACAATCAGACTCTTAACATGCTTCTCATGTGGCGCTAAAGCACCTATCTGGGCACTCTTGGCCGCTACAGCATCATTCCTCGGATTCGGATATGGAGATGTCTTCGTGTTCACTATCTACATCGGCGGTATTGCTCTAGCAATCATCCTCGCAATCTTCATGAGATTATTCTCACGTGATAGATATGTATCCCCATTCATCATGGAGCTCCCTGCATATCATATGCCACAGGCAAGAAACGTCGGCGCTCATCTTTGGGAGAAACTCAAACACTACTGCATCAAAGCGGCAACAATCCTCACCGCATCACTCGTCGTCATCTGGTTCTTACAGTCATTCGGATTCCAGAATGGTGGCTTCGGAATGGTTGAGGATGTCGTCGATCCAATAACAGAAGAGGTCGTCACATCCGGAATCGAGTACTCAATCCTCGCTTACATTGGAAAAGGCCTCCAGTATATCTTCTATCCATGCGGATGGGCAATCGGCGCAGATGGCTGGAAACTCTCTGTCTCATCATTAACCGGATTAGTCGCAAAAGAAGATGTCGTTGGCACAATGGCATTGCTCTTCAGCAACGGATCAGAGGATGCGCTCGCAGAATCGATCACAATCACAGGCGCAGGAATGTATGCATATGCATTCTTCAACTTACTCACGTTCCCTTGCTTTGCCGCAATCGCAACTGCTAAGGGTGAACAGACAACAAAGGAATTCTTAAAGACATTAGCGTTCTGGTTTGGAGTTTCCTATGGAACAAGCGCAGCAATCTATTGGGTCGGAACCCTTTATGAAGTTGCTTGGTGGGCAGGCCTCATCGTCACTCTCGCTCTTGTTGGCGGACTTGTCGGAGCAGCCATCCTCGTTGTCAGAAATAACAAGAAAGGCGCAGCTGTAACTGCTTAGTATATGCAGTGGTTCGAACCTTTAATCGCCATAGCAGCGGTAGCGATCGTCGTAGTTCCCATCATTGTTTTCTTCGTAAAAAAGAAGAGAGGAACATTGACCTGCGAGTGTGGTAAACCCATGTCTAGTTGCACAGGCGATTGCGACACATGCAAAGTGGATAAGGATACGTTGTTAAAGAACTACAACAAGTCCAAATGCCACTCAACCTCCTATGTTTACAGAATAGAAGTGGAAGGGATGATGTGCGGAATGTGCGAATCACATATCAACGATGCGATAAGAAAGAGATTCAACGATATCAAAGTGTTCTCATCTAAAAACAAAGGCGAAACACTCGTGACATCCAAAAATGTCCTAAACATCACTGACTTAAGAACCACGGTTGAAGAAACCGGATATAAAGTTGGCTCTATCAAACTGCTATAAAAAACTGAACTGTTGGATATTCAAAAACCAGCAGTTCTTTTTATTTACAAACATCAAAGTTAGATATTCCTAACCATAGCAGTTGACAATCGGGTTTTCCTATCTCAACATATATCGCAGCGAACACTCGCGCATATTATGAAATTATCAGAACTAAAAATGGGGCAGTCAGCCCGTGTAACTAAAGTCGGCGAGACGGGATCTCTCCGTCAGCACTTCCTCGACATGGGACTCATCCCTGGAACCGAGGTCACTTTAGTTAAGCTCGCTCCGATGGGCGATCCTATGGAACTCATGGTCCATGGCTATGAACTAACTCTTCGTATAAGTGACGCATCCGCCATCGAGATTGATGAACCTTATATCAAGGAAAAAGATAACGAACAAACCCTTCCTCAAGTGGTGGCAAAACATCTCAGCCACCCTGGTTTGGGCGAAGGCGGTAGATTCCATAACCACAAGGATGAACACCCTTTAGCGGATGACACAATCCTCAATTTTGCCCTCGCAGGTAACCAAAACTGCGGCAAAACCACCCTTTTTAACCAATTGACCGGCGCAAATCAGCATGTTGGCAACTTCCCTGGCGTTACAATCGACCAGAAGTCTGGATTCCTAAAAAAGAATAACAAAGCCAAAGTGGTAGATCTCCCTGGTATTTATTCTTTATCACCATATTCAGATGAGGAAATCGTCTCTAGAAAATACATATTAAGAGATAAACCTCAGGGTATCATCGACATCGTAGACGCCACCAACATTGAACGAAACCTGTATCTCACCCTCCAGTTGATGGAGCTTGAGACGCCTATGACCATCGCCCTCAACATGATGGACGAAGTCGCCAATAACGGCGGTTATATCGATATCAACAAGATGGAAGAGATGCTCGGCGTTCCAGTCGTCCCAATCTCCGCCAAGAAGAACGAAGGCGTAGATGAGCTTGTTGAACACTCAATCCACGTTGCACACTATCAGGAAAAACCTGAAGTGGTGGACTTCTGTGACGAAGAGGACGAAGGCGGTGCCGTTCACCGCGCAATTCACGGAATCATGTTCTTAATCGGTGACCACGCTAAACGTGACGGACTCCCATTAAGATTCGCTGCAACAAAAGTCATTGAAGGCGACCCTCGCGTAATCGATGCCCTCAAACTCCAACAAAACGAACTTGAGATGATTGAACATATCATCGTTCAGATGGAGGAGGAACGTGGACTCGACAGATCAGAAGCCATCGCAGACATGCGTTACCATTACATTGAGAAGGTCGTTAAAGAGTGCGTTAAGAAACCTCATGAATCAAAAGAAAGAAAGAGAAGTGAGGCAATCGATAAGATACTCACCGGTAAATACACCGCGATCCCGATGTTTGTTCTCATCATGGGACTCGTGTTTTTCCTCACATTCGGAGTCATCGGAAACTATCTTCAGCAATTGCTTGAACTCGGAATCGACTCATTGGGAGTGGTGCTGGACAACTGGTTCACCAACATGTCCATCAACCCTGTTCTCCATTCCCTATTCATAGATGGCATATATAACGGCGTCGGAAGCGTTCTTTCGTTCCTCCCAATCATCGTCACATTATTCTTCTTCCTCTCATTGTTAGAGGATACCGGATATATGGCGCGTATCGCGTTTGTTATGGATAAGTTACTTCGTAAATTGGGCTTGTCCGGCAAATCGATTGTTCCATTGCTCATCGGATTCGGATGCACGGTTCCTGCCGTTATGTCCGCAAGAACCCTTTCTTCTGAAAGAGATAGACGCGCAACGGTTCTCTTGACCCCATTCATGTCATGTTCCGCAAAGCTTCCAATATATGGATTCTTGTGCACCATCTTCTTCGGAAAATGGGCATGGCTTGTGATGACAGGCTTGTATTTCCTTGGAATTGCCATGGGAATTGTGGTGGCCCTCATCGCCAAGAGATTCCACAAAGGCGAGGCCGTCCCATTCGTCATGGAACTTCCAAACTACCGTATGCCTGGCGTTAAAAACGTCGCTCAACTCCTTTGGGAAAAATCAAAGGACTTCTTAAAGAAGGCATTTACAATCATTTTGCTTGCCACAATCGTTATCTGGTTCCTCCAGACATTCAACTTTAGACTTGCAATGGTCGAGGATCCGTCACAATCGATGCTTGCAACTGTTGCTGGCTACATCGCAGTTATATTCAAACCATTGGGATTTGGAGACTATAGAGTCGTGACCGCTCTAATCTCAGGCATCATGGCCAAAGAAAGCGTTGTTTCAACTCTTGGAATACTCTTTGGCAGCGAAGAGGCAATCGCCGCATCTCTATCAACCGGCGCAGCGTTCTCCCTCTTGGTATTCTGTCTCATCTATCCGCCATGCGTTGCTGCAATCGCATCCATCAGACGTGAGCTCGGATGGAAGTGGGCAGGCGTGTCCATCGCGCTCCAACTCACAGTCGCATATCTCGTTGCAGGTTTCTTCTCGCTCATATTCTTTATCGCGGGGGTACTATAAATGAATCCTGCATCTTGGATACTGTTGGGTGTCCTCATCGTAGTGGTGGCACTGGCTATATTCTTCTATATAAAGGGAAGAAAAAACGGTGGCTGTTCCTGCTGCTCGAAAAAAGAGGGCTGTCCGTACTGCAAACACAAAAAGTAGCAAATAATCCCTTCGAAACCGCTATCAAACGGCTAAGAGGGATTTTTTGTATGCAGTTTTCTTGACTAGTCAAACACTAAATATAGAATATATTGTGGTCAGTTTCGGGAATTATCTATCTATTCCCAAATTACTAGTAAAAAAGAGGTAACTAAAATGTCTAAAATCGATTTGACAAAGTATGGCATCACTGGAACAACAGAGATCGTCTACAACCCATCTTACGAACAGTTATTCAACGATGAGATGGACCCATCATTAGAGGGTTATGAGAAGGGGCAGTTAACAGAGCTTGGCGCAGTTAACGTCATGACCGGCATCTACACAGGCCGTTCCCCAAAGGACAAATACATCGTTGTCGACAAGAACTCAGAAGACACAGTCTGGTGGACATCAGACGCTTATAAGAACGACAACCACAGAATGAGCGAAGCAGTCTGGGCAGAAGTCAAAGACTTAGCTAAGAAAGAGCTCTCAAACAAGAAACTCTATGTCGTCGATGCATTCTGCGGTGCAAACAAGGACACAAGAATGGCATGCCGCTTCATCGTCGAAGTCGCATGGCAGGCACACTTCATCAAGAACATGTTCATCCAGCCAACAGCAGAAGAACTTGAGAACTTTGAGCCAGGATTCGTCATCTACAACGCATCAAAGGCTAAAGTTGAGAACTACAAAGAGTTAGGCCTCAACTCAGAGACATGCGTCGCATTCAACATCACCTCACACGAGCAGGTCATCATCAACACATGGTATGGCGGCGAAATGAAGAAGGGTATGTTCTC